>DATDOJ010000325.1:0-5893 GCA_035293345.1 Bacteroidia bacterium | reverse complement strand
ACGTTCCATCTGCATTGCGGACAATATGTTCAATCATCCCTCCCTGGTCGGTGTATGTGGAGGTGGTCTTTTGCTGTAATGCGCCCGCTTTATTATAATGAATGGATTCTGTTGGCTGTCCTAAGTGGTTAAGAGTGTTGTTGTAACTTCCATCTGTGCCAAAGAGCTGCTCCAGTATTTTGGCTCCCTTTTCATTGAAGGTTGTGATAAAGTTGTTTCGGCTGGATGTGTAAGCGCTCTCTATTTTACCCTGAATAACTGTTCCTGGTTTTTGATGCGCCTTGTAAGTGGTATGCATCACTTGCTTCACAGGACCTGATAATCCGGCTGTCTTCACATCGGTTGGCTTTGCAGGAATAGTTTTAGTATTTGCTTCCGCGGAAGTTGCTTTGGTTTTTTTCATGGGAGTTTATTTTTGCAAATATGTGTAGTTTATTTTATCTCACCAATCACTCTAATCAGCATAATCACAGTTCAGACAACCTCAATCACATTCACACATTGTTGCCGACTTGGCGATGAGCGCAAAATTACAAATCCGTCACAGCAAGGATACACAGTATCTTAAAATGATATAGAGAAGAACAGGTGGTATAACAGCAGAGATAACAGCGACAGCAGACCACAATAAAAACGAAAATAATTCTCCGGTAGTTATTTTCGTATTCATGTCTTTGTCTAACAATAAATTTTTCTGAAGCTCTGAAACCTTCATCTTCAACGCCTCTTCCTTCGGTACAGAATGATGATACAGGTTTTGTGTCCGCATTCCACGCACAAATGCCCTGAGCACATGCTTCGGATAAATAAAAAGACCAACTGCCATCGCCCATAAATTCAGCACCCATGCAACATAATATTTGGCGCAACCCGAAGCGACTTCCCACGCACCAATGGATGCTTCTCCTTTCCAGTCGCCATCATATCCGGTTACGATATGATGAATGTCATGAAACACCAATGCCTTTTTTCTTGCTTTGGTATTAGGCAGCGGTAAATAAATTTTTCCTACTTTAATTTTCGCCCAGCGCTTATCAAGTCCGCCATCCTTGCCAAGGTTTTCTTTGGTGAAATAAATATCAAGCGCGTTGCTGATGGTTTGGGTGCTGTCATAAACCGCCATGGTATTATTTTTTAATCACTCTAATCAGCATAATCACAGTTCAGACAACCTCAATCACATTCACACATTGTTGCCGCATTGGCGATGAACGCAAAATTATAATTTCATAACAACAGGTCGAAGATGCCTGCCTGCCACTGCTAAAACCAATGCGATGGCAGGCAGGGCTATCGCTTTTGGCTTACGCTCGAATCTACGTCCAACGGGGGAAAAATAATAATTCTTTTCTTTCGTGTTAGAAGGAAACTTTTGACACAACAATAATTTTTTTGCCTTGTTGATAAATTTTCTTTAAATCTCTTGTTTCCATTTCAAAAACATCCGTAATATTGTCAAAATTTGACAAGACGGAATAAAGCAAAATGAAAACTCATCATTCTGAATTTGGTCAGCATTTAAGGGAGTTGCGTAAAGCAAAAGAACAAACCTTGCATCAAGTGTCAAAAGGAACTGACATTGATTCTCCCTTGTTAAGTAAGCTTGAAAGAGGTGAGAGATTGCCTACACAAGAACAAATAAAAAAGTTATCAAAGCATTTCAAAGTTGCAGAGTCAGAGTTGAAAGTTATGGTAACTGCGGAAAGAATAATTAAAGAATATGGTGTCAACGATACAACTTATGATGCTGTGAATTTAGTAATGGAACAAATTACACCCTACCTCAAAAAATGAAAAAAATAATCAAAGATTCTTTTGAATTGTATTTGCAAGATGCCTTGCAAGGTATGTCTGAACTGCCTGATAAATCTTTTGACTTGGCTATTTGCGACCCTCCTTATGGTGCTGCCTCGTCTGCAAAATGGAATTACGATGGAGACAAAAAAATAAATGGTTTCGGTGGTAATTGGAAATTGAATAGTGAGGAATGGGATTTACTTACTGGTAATGAAATTTTTAAAAGCAGTTATCAATGGTTGTCTCAATTAAAAAGGTTGGTGAAACCAACTGGTTCAATTTGGATTCATTCAACTTATCACAATGCAGGTTTTGTCAATGTGGTTTGTCAATTACTTGGCTTGGAAATTATCAATGAAGTTGCTTGGTATAAAAGAAATGCTTTTCCGAATTTGTCGCAAAGAAGATTGACTGCAAGTCACGAAACGATTTTATGGGTGCATACAGGCGGTGAAAAAAGAAAATACAATTTCAATTATGATGCTGTGAAGAAAGCAAAGTTTGCAGGTGATAATATGAAAGAAGCCGATAAGCAGCTTAGAACTGTTTGGGATATTCCAAACAATAAAAACAAAGATGAATTAAGGTTTGGAACTCACCCAACACAAAAGCCGCTTAGAGTTTCCGAAAGGTTAATGCTTATCTCTGGAATCAAAGGTGGGAAATTGCTTGTTCCATTTGCAGGTTCGGGAACTGAAATGATTTCAGGAATGAAATATGGAATGCACGCTGTGGGTTTTGAAACAAGCGAAGAATATTTTGAACTTGCGAAAGAGAGAATTACAGTTGAAGAAAATAATTTAAAAAGTCAATTGCTTTTAGCATGTTGAAACCGAAAAACATAGTTGAACCTGTTATAAAATGGTCTGGTAGTAAAAGATATGTTGCTCCCGAATTGAGCAAACATATCATCAATCAAAAGAGATACATTGAACCGTTTATTGGTGGTGGTGCAATGTTGCCGTTCCGTCAAATTCCAAAAGCAGTTGCAAGTGATATTATTCCCGAACTTGTAACCCTTTGGAAGCAGATAAAAAATAATCCTGAACAAGTAGCACACGAATATCAAGTTCGTTGGGATAGATTACAAAACGAAGGTCATAGTGTTTACTATGAGGTTCGTGATAGTTTCAACAAAACAAAAAATGAGTTTGACTTTTTATTTCTTACTCGGACTTGTGTGAATGGGTTGATACGCTACAACACAATTGGAGAGTTCAATAACTCAATGCACAAAAATCGTCCGGGAATAAATCCGAAAACATTTAAGGCAATTCTTTTGAAGTGGAGTATGTTCATTCGTGATGTTGAGTTCCGCAAATGTGATTACAGGGAAACTCTTGCTGATGCAAACAAAAATGATTTTGTTTTTCTTGACCCACCGTATGGTGGAACAAAAGATAGATACACGAAAATAGAATTTAATTTGCAGGACTTTTACAATGAACTTGAACGGTTAAACTCTGTCGGTGCAAAATGGATTTTGACTTTTGACGGAACTGCCGGCAATCGTGAATACGATTTTCAATTACCAAAAGAATTATTCAAACACAAAACTGAAATCAAAACTGGAAATTCTCCTTTCACAAAGTCAATGAGAACAAGTATTGATGCTGTTTACGAATCAGTATATTTTAATTTTCAAAGCACTGCTGAATTGAGAAACAATGTCAGAAAAAATGCTGCTCAAGAATTTGCATTCGTCTGAAAGTAAAAGGTGTCCAATGCTCGCTGTTCCGTCACTTGTAAATTCAAAAGCAAAAATGAAATCTAATTTTCCTTCTTTCATTTCTGTTTTCATTTCTTCTAAACTTTTGTAAACAAATGCACCTCCTGAATAGGATGCAAAATTTGTAAGCGGTGAATTATTACCGCCAAATAATTTCCAATCTTCTTTCGCCTCTTTGTATGCTGTTGGTGAGATTTTGAAAAGTGCTTTTACATATTCTGTCAAACGCTTGCCAATATTTTCATCCAAATCTTTTGCTTTGTTCTTAGATTCAATTACAAGAAATATTTCTTCTTTCTTGCTATGAATTTGAATTATGTGGTCTGGTCGTTTTGCTTTTATTGCTGAAACTCTTGGTAAAGAAGTCCAACGATATTCTGTTTTGTCAGAGAAGTCCCAATAGGAAATACCACTCCAATCACCACCTGGCGGATTACACATTGATTCAAAAATGTTTGAATTCATTTGTCGGGAAAACAAAGTGTGAATGGCTGTGTCAACATCGTGTTCACCAAATAAATCGTTTGGTTTTGCAGCATTGAAAATCACTTTCACACTTTTTCTTTCTAAGTTTCTGTTTACAATGCTTGCAAGAATACCGTCAGCAGAAGTGCTACTATCGGCTAAAACATAATTACTCAAATTCAAAACGGCTTGCCAAAGTCCGTTTTCGTTTGCAAGTTTTGTAGGATTGTCTTTGAGAGTTTTCCAAGTTTGTTTGACCGCAGGTCCAAAAACAATTGTGAGAATGTCAATGTCATTACCAAACAACATTCTTGCAAGCGGAACTAAACCTCTGTCTGGTCGTGAATCATCGCCTCTCGGTTTGAAACCTGTAACCCAAACAATGATTAACGGTTTGTTTTTCTTTTCAATCGTAGTTGCAAGTTCATTGATTTTGTCAGCAGGGTAAATCTCTTTTAAAAGCGAAGCAAATTTTTTGATGTTACCATTTGCCACAAGGCAAATAGGAATTTCTTTCGCACCGATTGAAAGCAAATTAAGTTCTTGCGTTTTGATTAAAAGAGTTTTGAAAGTTTTAGTAACTGATACTTTTTTAGAAGATTTCTTTTTCCAAATTTGTTTGTTCGGATGGTTCTTAATCCATTCCGCTTTTTTCTGTCCCGATGTAACTTTCAAAAACTCTTCCCACTCCATTGCACGAAAAGTGTCCATTCGTTTTCTATCGTTGGAAAGAATTTTTACAAGTGTTGTTCCTTTCTCAATCAGCACATCTAATGCGTCTGCTGTTTTGCTTTCGTCAATGATGCACCTTAGCAAATCTACACTTGCCTCCATTCCAAAAATGTGCATGAATTTTTTTCTCAACTCATCCGTAATTGCAGGGTGTGCCTGATAAATCGGAACGCAAACAACATTCAAAGTTTTTGCAGAAGTGAGATAGGAAAACGGAACAATTGGATTTGGAAACCGTGGGGCTTTTACTTTCCTGTCGGCATCCAACTCAACACCTCCGATTTCTGCGAAATAGAAATACGGAATACCAATCTCGGCACAAGTAACGGCTCTGCCGTTTCTTTGCCAAGCATTATTTCCCGCAGGTAAAGCATTGCAAAATTCCATTGCAAGAAGAAGTTCTTCTGTCTTACCGTCTGCTGTAACTTTAGAAATATAGGCATCAGTTGCCTCTCTTATCGGTGCTCCATATTTTGTCAGTTCCATATTGAAGTCTACATTCCACCTGTTATGTCCACCAAATAATTCCATTTCAAAAATTTCTTTACCCCCGTTTTGGATGCTGTAAGAAGGCATAAAAATGTTTTTGCTTTTCGCAATTACAGTTCCTTTGTAAGCAAGGGAAATAAGTTTTAATGCTCTTTCACATTCAATGATATTGTCTCCGTGAATTCTAAGTTTCATATTATAAATAAAAGTTCAAATGTAGAAAGAAAGCTTTGTTAAGTTGACTTTTTGACTTTACACCTGTCGAGCATAGTTTCGCGTATGTGTTATTGCGCTGGACAACTTCGCCCGTTTTGTTTTGCAATAATATTTTTTCTTTCTCTCCGTTAATACCCCATAAACCAAAACACAACCCGAATGACCCCAATGATGCCCCGTTCTATCTCCCGCGTGTAAGAGAGAATCTTTTTATCCTCCGAATAAACGGAGCATCAAATGAAACAAAAAAAATATTTCCTGCTCTTTATGCAAAGCAAAAGAGCAGGCAATCTCAAAGATGCAAAGTGCATCAAAAAATTTACTGTTATTCCGCCCTTAAAATAATTTTTCTCTTTTTCCGTTATAACCCCGTAATCAAAATCCGCCTCTATGAAAAAATGACGCTCCGGTTCCCCGCATTCACAGGGAATTGACCCTCCACAAAAAAGGAGTGTCAAATGAAAA
>DATDOJ010000324.1:0-4728 GCA_035293345.1 Bacteroidia bacterium | reverse complement strand
CCACCACTTTTCCGGTATTGAGTTCAGTGAACAGATTATGCGGAGTGCCGGTGCAATCGGCCGCGGTGAAATCGGTTGCGGGTTGAGCAGTTAAAAGGCACCTGAACAAAAAAAACAAACTGAGTGTGAGATAAATTTTATTCACGCGATTGGTTTTTTATATACCGTGCAAATTTATGAAAAAGGATTTTAGCGTGAATGTAGTCCGGATAATTTATTCACTTTTTCAATTTGAAAGCTAATATTCAATTTAACGGGGAGTATATCCCTGCACCAAGCGAACCATCCTTTAAAACTCTTTCATAAAACTTTTTGTTGTAAACCCGGATATCCCACGGATTATTTCCATTACAATTTATGCCCGATGCGTTTAACAGTTCAGCTAATTTGTTTTCTGCATCCGCTGTTTTCATGTCGGGATGATATTTCAGGAAAATAATTTACCGAGTTTCTGTTTCAGTTTGCCGATGAGGATATCTTCCTTCTTATTCTTCTTCTTATAGGCAGTTGCTAATTCGTTTGCAACATGCAGGCAAACTTTTTTCATCCTTTCATCGAATGCCGTATGATGCTCTTCTACAAAATCAATGAATGAATTGAAAGCCGTTTCAGAATCTGCCTGCCCCTCTTCGAGGAAATCAAATTCCGTCTCGGCATAATATGCCGCGTCCGTTCCGAAAAAATCTGTATGTTTTTCTGCGGGTGCAAGTTCATTCCTGACAATCTCGCGCAGCGCCTTTTTTTCTTTCTGCGTTATTGTTCCGTCAACATCGGCAACCGCATAAAGCAATTTGCCAAGCGCTGAATAAAATTCTGTGTATAGCATTGTGTAAATTTATTTTAATCCCCTACACCTGTTTCATCAAATATGGAATCGAAAAGCGGCTCCATCACTTTCTCCATCAGGAATCCCTGCGCATTAAATCTCAACCTGTAAATATTTTTCTCAGTGGTCACATCCACTTTAAAGTAAACCTGCCCGCTTTTCATCATACGTTTAATGTCATACAGATTTTTCACCTCAAAATATTTTTTCATGTAATTTGAAATTCGTTCAGGAATTTCAATACCTGATTTTTTTCTAAGGTTGATATTTCTTATGCCGCTCATGCTATTCGGTTTTGCTTAGTACGTTAAGTGTAACATAGCGATAAATAAAAAACAACAATGCCGGAATGGTGAAGATAAGAAAATAGGGTCCCGCAGGAAATGCACCGGAGAAATAAAAGTTAAGCGCATAAAACATTCCGAGAGAGAAAAAACTGATGATGGAACCATTGAGCGGATAGAACCACGACCTGACCATGCCCGCAATTACACCCGCAGGAAAAAAAAGCATCAGGATAATATCTCTCAGATGAAGTGAAGCAATTGAATCCGTTGTCCCGATAAAAAACAATGACATTAAAACAATGCTTACAACACTTGTCGCTCTTGCAAGCCATTTAAGAAAAGGTATCAGGGAAGTCATTGTCATATTTTGCTCAAAAGTACAGGCGCATACAAATGTAAGACATGACATGCATCATTGCCATTCTTGATATTTCTCATTACCTCTAAATCAAGCAGAAGGGACATTTGTAAAAACGTGTTACCATGAAAAAGAAAAAGAAGTTAATTGAAAAGAAGAAGGCGGTTAAAAAACTGTTGCCTGAAAAGGAAATTGAAGAACAGGATTACATTGATGAGCGGGTTGACTTCGAAGACCATGACGACCCCGAATATCCTTTTGATGAGTTGACAAAATCTACTGCAGCATCTTCAGGAGGAAATGAAAACAACAAAAAATAATTCTTAAACAGCATGAAGACATTTGATGTAAACAACATCCAACTGAAAATTCAATCACCGGGCATGAGCATTCCGGCATCGCTCGAAGATTATTTAATCCGCCATATCGAAAAACTGGGAAAGACATTTTCGCGCATTAAAAAATGCGAGATGCTTTTGCGCAAGCTGAATAAGAAGCACGACCGGAACTGCATGATAGAAGCGAAACTTTTTATTCCGGGCACCATGCTCTTTGCCAAAGACGAAGAAGAAAGTTTTGAACTTGCCGCCAAACAAATGTTTGACGACTTGCGCGACCAGTTGCAGCGCAGCAAGGAACGGCTGCAGGAAAAAAATACGGGTAAGGAAGAGATTTCCGAGCCGAAATAAGTTCTGCTCCTTCACATTTATTTTTTCGCAGGATTACAAATTCCTGCGGAGCGTATTTATGTCAATCAGCATTTATCCTTCTGTACACCAGCACCTGCCAGAGAAAAGTGTGGCGGGAAAAATGTGCAGCGAACCCTTGCTCTTCAATCCACCGGCAGAGAAGCGCGGGCTCATGATAAAAAGGAGTGAACCGGAAAGGAAAGAATTTGGCTATGGCAATACCGGTTTTCACGAACAGGCGCACGGGAAGAAAATCACGGGGAAAGGAAACGGCATACACACGCGTTGCTTTGGAAGCGGACTGCCGGATAAGCATTTCGGGATTGCCGTCACAGCAAAGAACCCGGTCTAGAATGACAACTTCAGCAGGCGATATGCTGTTTTCAATGGCGACAAAATCACCATGGAAAAATTCCATCTTTTCATTCAGCCCGCTGCCGGCAGCATTTTCTTTTGCTCTTTCAATCATGCCTTGCGAAGCATCTATGCCGGTGGCATGAACAGCGCCTTGCCTGAGCAGCGTAATGAGCAAGCCGGCAATGCCGCAGCCGATTTCGAGAACAGTGCCGGGCTCAGATTTCTTTTCGCGGCTTGCCGTTTCCACAATGCCTGAAACAAGATGCTGTTGTTCTTTCGAGAGCCCTTTTTTGCGGAAACGTTTTGAATAGCGTTTCGCCCGCGCTGAAAAAAAATTATCTTTTGCCTGTTGTTCTTCTGCTCCGCAGCAATTCATGGGTTGCAATCGGGATAGGAATATATTGTAACGCTATTGTGAAATTTGTTGAGCGCAATAAAGGTTTTGACAAGCGCAACCACCGGGTGCGGTGACTGACTTTGTTGAAGTCACATCTTCACCACTTTCCTCACCATTTTATTTCCTGCCTCATCTGTTATGGTGATGAAATAAATTCCCGGAACAACCTTCGACACATCAATCGAAGCGCTCCCCTCTCCTGAAGGAGAGGGGTTGGGGGTGAGGGCGCGGTGCTCCAGCACTTCTCCAAGTGTGTTGCACAGTTGCACAGTGCAGCGCGCTGCTTTGCTAAAGTTTATTGTTACTTCTGTGGTGGCGGGGTTAGGGAAAATATTTATTGCATTACTAAAATAATTTTCTTCTATGCCAACTGGCATATAAGTGACTTCAAGCTTTGGATGCTTTGTAGAATCCAGATTGTCGCCTGAAGCAAAAAGTAATTGCGAGTGATAAGATTCAATTGTAAGATGAAGGAAGAAACCAAAATTCATTGATGGATTGCTAATCATTTGTTGCACCATTGCGGTAACATCTATGTTCGGATAATCCTGATATGGACTGGTACTTTCAGGCAGAATAACCTGGTCTGCTATTGTGGCTGTTGGTTGATTGCTCCATGTAATTGTATTTTCCGACCATGATGAAATTACACGCTGTAATACGCTTTCATTAGAGTTTCCAATGGACCAGTTACCACCAGTATAAATTGTTGAATCAGGAAAATACAAGGAGAGTTTCGCGTTAAGGACTATTGAACTAAATGGAATACTTATCAAATCGAATTTAAAAAAACTTCTCGATATAAAAAAACCCATGGGACCAGTGTATCCAGCACTTTGATAAATCGGTATTGTACCCGCATTATTAGGCTCCCAAGGCCACGAATTGACTGTTGCATCCTCTCCAGTTGAATCAAGAGTAAAAGTTACCAATGTCTGCGCCCCGGCAAAAAAACTGCTGAGAAAAAAACAGAAGCATAAAATTTTTTTCATCATTTCCTCCGTTTCAATCCTTATTCTCTTCGTTTAAAGTCAGATTCTCTTCGTTTCAAGTTAGATTCTCTTCGTTTTAAGTCAGATTCTCTTCGTTTAAAGTCATATTCTCTTCGTTTTAAATATAAAAACACGTGTTTTAAGTCATTATCCGAAGAAAACAAGCATGATTACGAAGAGAATGAACCTCGTTTCGAAGAACTATTGATGCATCAACACGGTATATTTGCCTGAATTAAGCGTATCAGGGTTCACAACGGTGATTGTACTGTAGCCCTTAGTCATTCCAAGCATTTCACCGGGCGGTACAATGACAGGTGTGCCCGTAGTGGTCTTGCCCCTGTAAACATGCAGCGCCACCGCGCCAACATTTTCAAACGTTCCGCCTATCACAATTCCGGTAGCTGTTTTTGTGCTTGCCGATTTGATGGGGCTGGTTCTTTTCTTGGGCGCCCGCGGTGAGTCGTCCACCGTATATCCCCAATCGCCTGCCTTTTTTTCTTTGCCCACAAACGTGTTCACTATGAACCCGCCTATTTTGCGCAGGTGCGCCATCACCGGGTTCCATAACACATCGCGCTGCTGCTTGCGGCTCTCCTTCTGGATGCGCTCGGCTGCTGCCGCATCGTTGTCGTCAATAGCTTGCTGCGCATCGAGGGACATTTGCGCAAGGTTAATGGTGGGATTCTGCTGGAGAAAAACCGCCAGCGGGCTGACAGCGGGCAAAACATAAGAGGCATGCTTTGTTATGATGGCGTCTATCAATGTTTTGAGGTCATCGGGCGTGGCGGGAATCACAATGCGCTTGCCGTTGACGGTGGC
>DATDOJ010000323.1:0-4286 GCA_035293345.1 Bacteroidia bacterium | reverse complement strand
GTTTTGGTTAAACTGCATGACTTTTACAAAAACGAGCCCGATAAAGCAAAGAAATATGCTGAAGAATTGATTCAGGGAATAAATCAGTCAGAACCATTCAAAGTTGTCAGCAGTGAACCGAAATTTTCACCCGGTGTTTTGAAAGAGATGGTTGACAATTGGAAAGAATCTTTCGACACTAAAGAAGGCGGACCAAACCGCTCTCCGAAATTTCCGATGCCAAATAATTATGAATTTCTTCTCAGATATTATTATGCAACGAAAGATGAAAGTGCTTTGAATCATGTCCTGCTCACGCTCGATAAAATGGCTTTCGGAGGAATATATGACCAGCTTGGTGGCGGCTTTTCGCGCTACTCAACCGATTCACTTTGGAAAGCTCCACACTTTGAGAAAATGCTTTATGATAATGCACAGCTTGTCACACTTTATTCTTATGCGTATCAGCTTACGCGAAAAGAACTTTATAAGAATGTGGTTTATGAAACGCTTGGCTTCATCGAGCGAGAAATGACTTCATCCGATGGCGGTTTCTTCTCGGCACTTGATGCCGACAGCGAAGGAGAGGAAGGAAAATATTATGTCTGGAAAAAAGAAGAGATTGAAAAACTGTTGGGCAAAAAATCAAAACTGTTTTTTGAATACTACAACGTAAATCAGATTGGATTGTGGGAGGATGGAAATTATATTTTACTTAGAAAAAAATCTGATCAGGAAATTGCGAAAGAGTTTTCCATCAGTGTTGATGAACTGAAAAAAAATATTTCCGATTCAAAAACGATTTTGCTGAAAGAAAGAGCAAAAAGAATCCGCCCCGGATTGGATGATAAAATCATCACATCATGGAATGCGCTGATGATTAAAGCAAATTGCAATGCGTATGATGTCTTTGGTGAAAAGAAATTTCTGGACGCAGCAGTTAAGACATCAGGGTTTGTTTTGAAAAATAATTCGTTAGCTGACGGAAGTTTAATCCACAGCAGTTCACTCCGTCAGCGCAACCTCCCCTCTCCTAAGGGAGAGAGGTTGGGGGTGAGGGCGGGGATAGGTTTTCTGGAGGACTATTCCTCTCTCTCCGAAGCATTGATTTCTTTATACCAGTCAACGATGAATGAACGCTGGTTAAATGAGGCAAAACGTTTATCTGATTATGCAATCAAGAATTTCCATGACGAACAAACAGGCATGTTTCATTTCGCTGCAACACATGAACTTATTTCGCGGCAAAAAGAAATTCAGGATAACGTAATACCATCTTCGAACTCGTCTATGGCTCGTGCACTGTTTGAACTTTCATTTTATTTTGATGATAAGAATTACAGAAAAATTTCCCAACGCATGCTGAACAATGTGAAGGATGATATGGCAAATTACGGTTCATCATATTCCAACTGGGGAATTCTTATGCTGAATGAAGTGTATCCGTTCTATGAAGTGGCTGTTGCAGGAAAGGATGCAGATCAGAAGCTTTCAGAACTGAATCAGAAATTTATCCCGAATAAAATTATTGCTGCGGGAGAAACGGCATCAACGTTGCCCTTGCTTCAAGACCGTTTTGTGAATGGCAAGACATTGATTTATGTTTGCGAGAACAGCGTTTGCAAACTACCTGTGGAGAAAACCGAGAACGCAGTTAAATTGATGAAGTAATGTATCGAAACACACAGCACTGGATTAAAACCCTTGAGGATGCTGGCGAACTCGTGCGCATTCGCGAGTTTGTAAATCCCCATCTTGAAATTCCCGAAATCACTGACCGTGTTTCAAAAGCATCAGGCACTGCTAATAAAACATTACTTTTTGAAAATACAGGAACGAATTTTCCGCTGCTCATTAACTCCCTGGGAACAGAGCAGCGAATGGCAATGGCGCTTGGTGTGGAGAAATTAGACGATGTTGGAAAACAGATTGAAGAACTTTTCAAGCAATTGATGAAGCCAAAAGATTCCATTACGGAAAAATTAAAAATGCTGCCCACACTTAGCGCAATCTCTTCGTGGATGCCGAAAGTGAAAAAGGGGAGAGGAGATTGCCAGCAGGTTGTAATGACAGAACCTGACATCACAAAATTCCCAGTGCTCAAATGCTGGCCTGAAGATGGCGGACCGTTTCTAACACTTCCCATCATTCACACCAAAGACCCTAATACAGGAATACGAAATGTCGGTTTATACCGCATGCAGGTTTTCGGACCAACACTCACTGCCATGCACTGGCACCGACATAAAGTTTCCGCGCGGCATTTTGCTGAGTACAGAAAGCTTGGATTGAAAATGCCTGTTGCTGTTGCCCTTGGCGGAGACCCTGTGAATACTTACGCGGCAACAGCGCCCATGCCTGAAGGAATTGATGAATACATGCTCGCAGGATTTATCCGCAAGAAAAAAGTTGAACTCGTTCAATGCTTAACACAGGATGTTCAGGTACCTTCTGATGCTGACATTATCATTGAAGGATACATTGACCCCGATGAAGAATTAATTCTGGAAGGTCCGTTTGGCGACCACACAGGTTATTATTCGCTCGCAGATTTTTACCCTCGTTTTCATATAACTTGCATCACCCACAGACGCGATGCGGTTTATCCTGCAACAATTGTCGGCATTCCTCCTCAGGAAGATGCATGGATTGGGAAAGCAACGGAGCGGATTTTTCTTGTGCCGATAAAAATGACAATGGTTCATGAGATTGTTGACATGGAACTTCCCGTTGAAGGTGTGTTTCACAATCTCGCCATCATAAAAATAAAAAAGGAATATCCCGGTCAGGCAATCAAGGTAATGCACTCGCTGTGGGGAGCAGGGCAGATGATGTTTAATAAATTTATGATTGTGGTGGATGGTGACATTGACATTCACAACTACGAAGAAGTAGCGCGATACATTTCTGAAAACATAAATCCTGAAACAGACATTCACTTCACTCAAGGTCCTGTTGATGTTCTTGACCACTCGTGTTCAGTTATGGCTTTCGGAGGAAAGATGGGAATAGATGCAACAAAAAAATTACCGGAGGAGAAAATTCAGAGCGAGTTCCCCTCTCCTCAAGGAGGGGGGTTAGGGGTGAGGTTAGAAAATCTCAACCCTCTCTTCCCCGAAATCCACCACATCAACGATTCACTTCTTCAAAAAGGAATTTCAATTGTAATAATCTCCGTAGAAAAAAACCGGAAGCATCATTTACGCGAGCTGAGCGAAAAACTTTTTCAGCATGAATTATTTTCAGAAATAAAAATTGTTCTCTTCCTTGACCACACCATTGATATCACCTCTGTTGCCGATGCTGTCTGGAGATTCACAAACAACATTGACCCAAAACGCGACAGCTTTATTTTTGGAAACCACATTGCCATGGACGGCACACGCAAAACCAAAGAACTTGACGGCTTCGACCGCGACTGGCCCAATATTCTTTGCTCCGATGAAAAGACAATTCAGCGCGTGGATGAAATCTGGGATAAGCTCGGACTTGGAAAATTTATTCCTTCGCCATCACTCAAATACCGCGAGCAGCTTTACAAAGGCGGGGCAGTTGTTCAGGATTAAATTAATTTCAGACATTTACATTTTCTAAAACAGAAACCCATGTTATATCCAATCAAAAATATTTCTCTTACATTGATTTTTTTATTCATGATTTCATCGAACGCATCAGCGCAAGACGATGAGGTCTGCGGAATGGATATTAATGAAGCATGGGGCGGAGACACTGCCGCACTGAATGCATTTTTGAAAACGTGCGGAAGAATTGACACCGTAAGTTTTGATGAACACAACAAACCCACAAAAACAAATGCGCATCACCAAACTATCAAGATGGTGATGAACACGGGAAAGGTTGTAAGAGTGGACAGCATCTTTTTTGTTGCTGATGTGATGCCGCAATTTCCTGAAGGCGAAAGAAAATGGATTGAGTATCTGAGAAAGACTCTTCAGTATCCTTCAAAAGCAAAAGCAAATAAAGTATCGGGCAGAGTTTATGTTCAGTTTGTTATTGAACGGGATGGAAAAGTGAGCCGTGCAAAAATTATTCGCGGAATCGGTAGCGGATGCGAAGAAGAAGCACTGCGTGTCATTAAAGCAATGCCGAAGTGGACTCCCGGTAAAATGCGTGGCGAACCCGTGCAGGTTCAGATGTCAATGCCTGTGAACTTTAAGTTGTAGAGTTCATTCATAGTTTTTATAGAAAATCTTTTTACGCTTTGCCGTGTTCCCCTTCTCTTCAAGGAGAAGGGGCTAGGGGATGAGGGTAAAAGCATCATTCAATTTCCCTTCATCACTTTCCTC
>DATDOJ010000322.1:0-2397 GCA_035293345.1 Bacteroidia bacterium | reverse complement strand
CTGCCTGCACACACGCAAGCCAACAGCAACGGCAGTCAGGTTCGCCTTTAAATCCCGCCTCGTGCAGTTAAATTAATAAGTTCGACATTCACATTATTAAATCGTACGGTAATATCATCATCTACAGTGCCATTTCTCATTACGACAAACGAATGTTAATTGCTTCCACCTGTTCCACAAATAAATGCATTGATTAATGTAAAAAGTATTTTTCTATCTTGCATGCTGTTAATTCTTTTTACTCTTAAAACACAAGGAACATGATGAAGAAACTATTCACTTTTGCTTTTCTCTTTGTTGCATCGGGCGCATGCGCCCAGGTGAACATCCTCAGCACCGATTCACTTGCCGAACAAATCATGCTCGGCAACTACAACCCTGCAAATTTTATTTCTTCCAATCCTGTCACCCATCCCGACAGCATTTCACAAAACATAATTGCTGATGTTTCTGCCGACTCGCTGAAAAGTTATCTCATCGCGCTCGGCACTTTTCATAACCGCAACACGGGCAGCGACACCGTTTCTTCTGTGACCGGTGTAGGCGCGGCAAGGAGGTGGGTGCATTCAAAGTTTGCTGAGTTCAGCGCAGCGAATGATAATCGTCTTATCCCTTCTTATCTGCAATTTGATTTGGCTATTTGCGGAAGTCCGCAGCACAGGAATATTTTCGCTGTGCTTTCAGGCAGCGACACTTCGGACAAATCCATCATCATCATTGAGGGGCACATGGACAGCCGCTGCAATGTTGAATGCGACACAACATGTCTTGCCGAAGGAATGGAAGACAACGGAAGCGGAACCGTTCTTGTGATTGAACTCGCGCGCGTGATGAGCCGTTACACTTTCAAACGCACCATCGTATTCCTCGCCACCATCGGTGAAGAGCAGGGGTTGTTCGGCTCGACTGCATTCGCCATGTATGCACAGCAAAAGTCCATTGCCATCAAGTCGGTTCTTAACAATGATATTGTTGGCGGAATATTATGCGGCAACACTTCTTCGCCTCCAAGCTGTCCCGGCTTCGGTGATGTGGACAGCATGCAGGTCCGGATTTTTTCTTTCGGCAACTTCAATTCACCCCATAAGCAATTAGCCCGTTACACTAAGCTGGAGTACACTGAACAGGCGCTACCTTATGTATCGGTGCCGACAACTATTACTATCATGACTCCCGAAGACCGCACCGGAAGAGGAGGCGACCATATCCCTTTCCGCCAGCGCGGTTTTGCATCCATCCGTTTCACTTCGGCTAATGAATCGGGCAATGCAAATGTTGCCGACACTTCCTATAACGACAGACAGCATACATCGGGGGATATACTCGGAGTGGATACGAATGGCGATTTCGTCATTGACAGTTTCTTCGTTGACTTCAACTATCTCGCCCGCAATGCCGTCATCAACGGAAATGCCGCTGCGATGGCTGCGCTGACGACCGTTGCACCCGATTTTCAGTTTGCCGTTGTTGAGACAGGAAAAATTATAGTGACCATCACACAGCAAACGCAATATCCTCAGTATCGTGTCGGTGTTCGCGTTCTTTCAAATAATAATTGGGATACACTGTACACCATGAACGGAATTGTTTCCGACACGCTTACATTGCCCGCAGGAACTATCCTGTACATCAGCGCTTCCGCAGTTGACAGCTTAGGGATTGAGAGTTTGTTCTCGCGCGAATACATGTTGAACTCGGTTTCCGTAAACGAAATTACAGAAAGTAAGCAGGGTATCACGCTCTTTCCGCCTTCCCCTAACCCCTCCGATGAAGCCACGACATTCACAGTACTTGTAACAAAAAACATCAGGTACAAAAATGCTTTTCTCAAAATCACTTCCGCTTCGGGGAAAGAAATCGGGCGCTTGCCTGTTACGCTTCTGCCGGGAATCAATGAAGCAGTATATGAGCATGGCTTCAATGCATCGGGAAATTATATCTGCTCCCTTGTGGTTGACGGGAAAACTGTTGCATCAGCAAAATTGATTTTCGCGAAATAAATCCTTTACGGTTTTTTTTAATCCTGCATCTGCCGGTTCTGCGGGTAGCGCACAAAGTGAATCTTCTTCACCTGCTCTAGGATTTTCTCCCGCAGTTCCGCAATGTTCTGCCTCTTTACTGCAGAAATAAAAATACATTCCTTGTTGTCTTTCGCCATCCAGGAGTTTTTTAAATCATCGAGAGATAGATTTTCTTTTGTCGCGGGCATCAGGTCATCTTCTTCCTTCGCGGTATAGCGGAATGCGTCAATCTTATTGAATACCAGAATGACCGGCTTCTCACTTGCTTTAATTTCAATCAGTGTTTGATTCACAACGTTGATTTGTTCTTTGAAGTTGGGATGTGAAATATCAACGACATGCAAAAGAATATCCGCTTCGCGTACTTCATCGAGTG
>DATDOJ010000321.1:0-2486 GCA_035293345.1 Bacteroidia bacterium | reverse complement strand
ACGGTTTTACTTTCTATTTTTGTTCTGTCGGTTTTCATTCTCGGAGCACTGACCTATTTTCAAATTAAAAAAATCATCAGGCAGGGAGCATGACGTATTCATTTATTAAAGATAAGCGGATTACCTTCACGCTCCTGGCTGTCATTTTCCGATTGCTGCTCGACCGCGCCTATGTTAACATCAGTGGTATCTTCGAGTATCTTGGGATAGTGTATTCACCGCGCGCACCGTTCTGGATTTTTTTTTCTTACGCGCTTCTTGCTTTTGTCGCATACACGATTCCACAGAATCACAACCGCCCTTCAACGATGATTTTGCTTTTTCTTTTTCTCATAAGCTATATTCCCATCACCACTTTTTACGCGCTGAATTCTTTTACATCCGTCATGCCGCTGCTCTGCGTCACCTTTATTTTTTTTGCCATCAATCTCGCTGTCCGCGATTCCGGCTTACTGAAGATGAACATGGGCAAACTTGAAGTGCAGCCGTCAACATTTTCTTTTTTTCTCCTTATGTTTTCTGTGTTGGCGTATGCTGTTCTCATTTACAGGTTCGGTTTCATAAACCGTATTCCATCTTTCAGTGAAATCCGCGAACTGCGGGAAGCATATCGCGAAGAAGATAACCGCATCATAATTTACATTTTCAAATGGCAGAGTTCAGTCATTAATCCTATACTGTTTATTCTCGGATTACTTTTCAGGAATGTGTGGCTGATTGCCCTCTCAATAACAGGGCAGCTTTATCTGTATTCCGTTGGAGGACACAAGGCGATTTTCTTTATCAACTTTCTTGTATTGTTTGTATTCATCGGAATGAAATATTTTTCAAAGACGTTTAATAACTTTATTCTTGTTTCCCTTATCATGCTTGTGATTCTGCTGATGGGAATTGATTACCTGATAAATGATTATTCCCTGTTGTCATCTATTCTCGTTCGAAGAATGTTTCTTGTTCCCGCTCAGTTTTTCTATTATTACTACGAATATTTTTCCGTGCATCCCGTGGATTTCTTTGCGCAGAATTTTCCGTTCTCAGTTTTTCTTTCATCCCATTATTCCATGGAAATTCCATACCTCATTGCCGACTACTTTGTAAACAAAGCCAGCATTCATGCCAACGCAAACATGTTTGCCGACTCGTATGCCAACCTCGGGCTGACAGGATTTTTTATCATCGGGTTTATTTTTCTTCTCATATTAAAATTCCTTGATTCGGTTTCACGGTTCAAAAATACTTTCGTCATCCTGCCGCTGCTAAGCTTTTCAGTCATTAACATTGCCAACAGTTCGCTCATCACCACACTTATCACCCACGGATTCCTGTTTACTTTATTTGTCATCACCATCATGCCTTTCGCCAGCCGGAAGCAAACCATCACCTGATTTATGAAAGAGAAAATCAGCATCGCATTTTTTACGCGCACACCATGGAACGAAATGCCGCGCATTCGTCACCAGCTTGCCAACCTGCTGACCGCACACGGACATCACGTTACTTTTTTCGAGAAGGCAGATTCCACTTCTTCATCGCCACAAATAATTTCCAAAGAACTCACTGTTGTAGCATTGCCTGAAGTATTGCACCATCAACTTCGCCCCCTTCGTTCCATTGGCGATGCCGCAAACATTTTTCCGAGAAACTTTATCAGTAAATATTATTCTGATTTAACCTCCCCGGACATAATCGTCAACTTCAATTATGATTTCAGTTTTCTGAGAGAAATTTTTCTTGATATCCCACTTATAACTTTCATCAATGATGATTTCATTGCACAGGCAAAGCCGTGGATGAAAAAAATAATTTCAGAACGACTTGCTGAAACTTGCATTGTCTCCGATGCAGTGTTGACGGTTTCATATCCTTTGTTCAGGCAGGCATCAAAGTACAACAGCAATTCTCACCTGTTTCTTCCGTGGGCGGAAAAAAAATATTCTCAGCCGACCGCAGGCAAAGAACGAAATTCTGTTCTCTATTTCGGATACATTAATCACCGGGTTGATTTCAAGGTGCTTGAAAAAATTGCTGATGCAACAATTCTTCTTCGGTTGATTGGTCCCGTTCAGCGAACGGTTGATCATGCAGCGTTAGAAAAGTTACTTCTCCATAAAAATGTTTCCTTGCTTCCGCCACAACTTCTTTCTGAAATTGATTTAAGCGATGTGTGCTGTTCTATAATGTCTTATGATGTGAAAGTAGAAAGCGTGAATGCATGCAGCATCAGCAACCGAGCATTCAATCTTTTGTCTTACGGAATCCCGCTGCTGCAACCGGCATTTCCGGAAGTTGTGCCGGCTTCTGAAAAGATTATCCGTTATTGCACATCTTCAAAAGATTATTTGACAGGGATAGAATATTTCAAAAATAATTTCTTTGATTCGCAGAATGAGATTCAAAAATTTCTTACGGGAAATTATTCGGACAACCGCTACGATTTTATCAGAAGAATATTTAATGAACTGACAACAAAACAGAATTCCGGTGAA
>DATDOJ010000320.1:0-4100 GCA_035293345.1 Bacteroidia bacterium | reverse complement strand
GTGCCCACGAAGCGGAACACCCGCGTTGCCCTCACGCCCACCGGCTTGGCATTGCTGTTTGGCGTGTCGGGGTTTTTGATTTGCACCACATGCTCGTGCGGATTAATTTTCCGGATTGAACCGGCCGGCTGCACGGTGGGTACAGGAACCCGTGTTCGCGTGTCGTCATAAACAGTCACCTTCAGTTCGCGCCTCTGGTCGTTGCTGACGGCTGCGTTTTCGTTGATGAATTTTTTGACAAACTTCCGCAGGGCTTTGTCGAACGCTTTGCGCGCATCGTTTTTAGCTATGCGGTCGCTGCTGCGCGGGTTGGCTTCGGGCTTGCCTTTGTCATACTTTTCAACCCAAATGGTTTGAAGTACTGTCAGCGGGTCAATATCCACCGGCTCTATGCCCCATGCCACTAAGTTTAAATTCAAGACCTCCATAAAATTATCCTGCCAGTCGTTGAAGTTCTCTTCCGTGTCCGGTATGTAACTCAGAGCCAGAAGAATTATTGGTGCTAAAATTAAAATTGTTGTCATGTTATTTTGTATTAAGAGTTAATTATTCATTCAAATTGGTTCAGGATTTAATGCCTGAATTGCATTGCCATAATTATGGGACTGATTTTCATAACTATGGATGTGATTCCCATAGTTATGGTTTTTGTTCCCATAGTTATGGGAGATATTTTCATAGCTATGGGAAGAATTCCCATACGTATGGAATAAATTTTCATAGTTATGGGAAGGATTTCCATAGTTATGGCTATTGTTCCCATAGTTATGGGAATTATTCCCATACACTAATTTCTCCGTCAGGAGCTGTCAAAATACTTTAATTTCATTAAAAACTAAACTTGGTAAAAGATGCGTGTGAAAAGAACGAGGAAGAAGCAGGTCTCCCGGTTTAGCTTTATGTTGAGTATGATTTATGGGCTAAACAGACGAAGCGTCCCGTGGAAGCAGGAGACCTGTGGAGTTTAACGTCACTTGCTGTGAATGGTCAGCAAGGACGCTCACCTGTCTCCCTCAATAAACACATAGTGCGCGCGCGAGCGCGGAGTGTTTAAAAAAAAGCAGTGGAAAAATGTTTTCATGTTATGCTCTGCCGGAATTGAACGGCTAAAGTAATATGGAAATTGAAAAATTGTTCACTTTCGAAAAAAAATATTTTTCAACAGGTGTTGTGTTATGCGGTGATGATGGAATTGTTTGCATATTTGTGGAGGGAATAAATGTAGATGATGATTTAAATTATGACTATTAATGAAATAACAACTATAACAATGACTCCATATGAACGTTGTCAATCACTGATACTATTATTGAATGGTAGGTTCGAACGATTTGATAGGACTAGAACTATTCAATGGAATTTCAACGGAATTTTTTGGACTGGAATAATTGTGGCAACAGGATTTTTGTATCCACACAAAGACGAATTACAATTCAGTTGGTGTTCTCTTCTTTTATTTGGTTTATTACTTACCGGAATACATTCACTTGTTATTTATATGATTCAATCATCATTAGACTATGACAAAGCGAAGATTATTGAATACACAAGAAAAGCTGAGCAAGAACTCAAACTAAACAATCTAACTGATGATAAGATATTAGTAGAAGCTAAGGAAGCAGAATTAGGACGCAAGGGAAAGAGTAGAAAGTGGCTCATTATTCAGATAGTAATAACGGCAGTTTTAGTATTCGTCAGTTCTTGGCTTTTGATATAGTGTGAACCCCGATTCCATTGCATTTGTTACCTGCCAATTAAATCTTAATGCTTTAGCTTTGCCCCACTCCCAACCATTGAACCATTGAACCATTGAACCATTGAACCAATGAACTTTATCCCATGTCCATCAAAGCAGAAAACATAACCAAGGTCTATGGCAGGCAGAAAGCGCTCGATGAGGTTGTCTTTGAAGTGAAGGCAGGAGAAGTGAAACCAAACCGTTAAAGCATTTCAAAACGCTTTAGCGGTTGACAGAAAATACTTTTCACATCACCGTTTACAATTTCAAGCTGAATTATTTTTCTTATGCCGGATATAATTCTATCTTTGACATGAACTTAATCACTATCGCATCAACTCCGCCCACCGGCAAATGAAACAAACCGCATCACAGTGAGTCCGCCAAATAATTACTGAATGAAAACCATACTGCTCATTGAAGACAATACCAACATCCGCGAAAACGCCTGCGAGATGCTTGAACTGGAAGGGTACAAAGTAATTTCTGCAGCGAACGGGAAAACAGGAATTGCTTTGGCCAAACAAGATAAACCTGATATTATTCTCTGTGATATTCTGATGCCTGAAGCAAACGGATATGAAGTATTTAATGATTTAAAAAACGATTCCGAAACCGCTCATATTCCTTTTGTCTTTCTTACCGCAAGCGCTGAAAGAAAAGAAGTTGAAGCAGGGCTTGGCATGGGCGCTAAAGGATATATCAGTAAACCGTTTGAAGCAGAGGAATTATTCGGAACCGTTGCACGCTGTCTTAACAGAGAATAAATTTATCATTTATGAAATCAATCTCCTGAAGTGTTTCGAAACTTTTGGGATTGACAGAAAATACTTTATACATCATACATCATACCCTCCATGTCCATCAAAGTAGAAAACATAACCAAGCTCTATGGCAAACAGAAAGCGCTCGATGAGGTTGTCTTCGAAGTGAAGGCGGGAGAAGTGGTCGGCTTCCTCGGTCCGAACGGGGCGGGCAAATCCACGATGATGAAAATTCTCACGTGCTACATCCCGCAGACGTCAGGCGCAGCCAGCGTGTGCGGCTTCGATGTAACCGAGCAATCGCATGAAGTGAAAAAACTCACGGGCTATCTGCCTGAGAACAATCCGCTCTACACCGATATGTATGTGCGCGAATATCTTTCATTCATCTGCGGCATCTATCATCTCAATGGCAGCAGCAAGAAACGAATTGATGAAATGATTGGCATGGTCGGCTTGGGCGATGAACAGAAAAAGAAAATCGGAGCGCTCAGTAAAGGATACAGGCAGCGCGTTGGCCTTGCGCAGGCGCTCATTCATAATCCCGAAGTTCTCATTCTCGATGAGCCCACTTCCGGTTTGGACCCGAACCAGCTTGGAGAAATACGCACACTCATAAAAAATATCGGGAAAGAGAAAACAGTAATTCTCTCCACACACATCATGCAGGAAGTGGAAGCCATTTGCGGACGGGTAATTATCATTAACAAAGGAAAGATTGTGGCTGATGACACGACTGGTTTGCTTCGTGAGAAATCACAGTCAGGAAATGTTGTGGTTGTTGAATTTGCTTCAGCAGTTTCAAAAGAAGAGCTGAAGAAAATCCCTGGCGTTACTGCCGTTGAAAACATTTCAGGCAACACCTGGAAACTCACATCCCCGCAGGATAAAGATATCCGCAATGATGTTTTCCGTTTTGCCGTGGAAAAAAATATTTCAGTCCTCTCTCTTCAGAAATCATCACAGAATCTCGAAGGCATTTTCAGGGAACTGACACAATAATGCCTCACCCCAACCCCTCTCCAAGGGAGAGGGGCTTTGCACGGAATCAGTTTTGCTCCAATGATTATCTTTGTCCTCCCGAATTCTCAATTCTTAATTCTTAATTCTTAATTCCAATGTCTTACCTCTTCACCTCCGAGTCCGTCTCCGAAGGGCATCCCGATAAAGTTGCCGACCAGATTTCCGATGCCGTGCTCGATGCCATGCTTGCCACCGACCCCGATGCCAAGGTCGCCTGCGAAACATTTGTCACCACCGGTCTTGCCGTTGTAGGCGGAGAAATAAAAACCAAAAGCTATGTTGACCTGCAAAAAATTGTCCGCAGCGTTATTGAACAAATCGGCTACACCAAATCAGAATATAAATTTGACGCGTACTCCTGCGGAGTCATCAACGTGATTCACGAACAGAGCGAAGATATCAGGCGCGGAGTGAATCGTGCCAAAGCTGAAGAGCAGGGCGCAGGCGACCAGGGAATGATGTTCGGCTACGCCACGAACGAAACGCCCGAGCTGATGCCGATGCCGATCATGCTCGCGCACAAGATCTGCCACCGGCTGGCGGAGGTGCGCAAGGCGGAGGTCGTTCCCTATCTC
>DATDOJ010000319.1:0-9429 GCA_035293345.1 Bacteroidia bacterium | reverse complement strand
CGCAACGCTCATAAACTGGGCGAACACCAACAGTATCGAACCGCATGCTGTTTTTCAAAATTCGGGAAACGTCATCAGCGAAGCAAACTATGGCGGAAGCGGAATGCCTCACATTGTTGTTGTCGGACCTGACCACAACATTTACTTTAACGGACTCGATGCTGCAGCCAACGACCCGGCCGGAGTCACAAATGCCATCAACCAGGCATTGCTTGTTTCAGGAATTCTGCAGGCGGCAGGAAGTATGTTTCATTTGTCGGTTGCAGTCGAATCGAAAACCGCCAGTATTAATTTTTCACTCGGTGAATCGTCAATTGTCAATATCGAAATGCTTAATGAAGCCGGACAGCTTGTGGCAACGAAGGCATTGGGAAAGATGCCGGCAGGAAATAACAACGCTGCTTTTGAACTTGACGGCATTGCTGCAGGTGTTTACTTCATCCGTCTCAAAACAGAAAACAGTTCGCAGACAGTTAAGTTTTCAGCAGTAAAATAATTCATTGAACATATACTTAAAAACTTCAATGACTCTTTTGCAGGTTTATGTCATTAATAAATACAGAATAGATATGCGTTACTTCACTTTCATATTTTTTTTCTTAGCAGTCAGTCATACTGTTTCATTCGCGCAGTGCTGTGCCGGAGGAGGAAGCTGCCCGATTGCCGGAGGCGCCTCGGCAGGAGTTCTCCAGGAGCGCCAGTTCGAACTGAACCTGAATCATCAATATGTGTCCACAAGAAAATTTCTGAACGGGGATTCCGACACTTCTGAATTTCTCGACAGGTATTGGAGCAATTATGCTTACCTGCGTTTGGCTTACGGAGTAACAAAGGACTTGACTCTGTCTGTGGAAAGCGGTTACTATCTCAACAAAACACAAAAAGGAATTGATGCCGAAGCATTTAACGGGGAAGTTATTAAAGGGGAAGTTAACGAGTCGAAAGGCATTGCCGACCTGATTATTTTCCCGCGCTACGATGTGATTAACCGCACCACGCCTTCATCGCGTGTCGAAGTCACTCTTGGAATGGGAATGAAAATTCCGCTGGGTACTTACAGTGATTCAACATTCACAGGATATTATCATCCCGTCACCCAAGAACCGATTTATTACATGTCTCCTCTTGCCGTTCAGCCGACCAGCGGTTCCAATGATTTTATTTTTTACGCTTTCGTTTACAAAGGATATCCGTTGAAAAACTTCCGGCTTTTTGCAAGTTCGATTTACATTAAAAAGGGAACCAGCCCGCTTGGAATACATTTCGGTGATTATGCAAGCATAGGATTATATGCAGGCAAAACACTCTTTAAGAATTTAGGAATTACAATTCAGTTGAAAGGGGAATGGATAGACAAAATAAAACCTGGTAGTAAATTAGATGAAGTCACGGGTGTGGATGTTCTGACTCTATACAACGCTGACCATTATTCGACCGGTAGTAAAAAAATTATGTTTGTTCCGCAATTGAGTTATTCCTTCAAGTCACTGACGCTTTTTGCATCATCAGAAATTCCGCTCTATCAATACGTGAACAGGGTTCAAATTGCATCACAACATTTTGTCACCACCGGGATCTCATGGAAATTTATGCCGTTCAAGAACAAAACCGGTAGCGGCACGTATTGCTGTCCCATGCATCCTGAACGCACAGGCAAAGCAGGCGACAAATGTCCTGACTGCGGAATGGATTTGGAACTCACAAAATAATTTTAAAACCATCCAATGAAAAAAACAATTACTCTCCTTCTTATTATATTGTCGCTGAGTGTGTCAGCGCAGTCACAAATTACCTGGGGCGCGGGAACGAACATTGCCGCGTCTGCTTCAGGCAACAACCATCCGCGTGTAGTAACGGATGCCGCAGGCAATCCCCTTGTCATTTGGGGGAATGCAAACCGCGCCATGTTTTCGCGCTGGAACGGAACTGCATTTACCACACCTGTCATGCTCAACCCGATGACGATGACCATCGCTGAAGAAAGCTGGATGGGTCCTGATATTGCCGCGCATGGCGACACGGTGTATGTCGTCTTCAAACAAACTCCGGAAGCAGACACATCAAGCCACATCTTCATTGTCCGCTCGTTTGACGGTGGAGCAACTTTTTCCTTGCCCGTCAAAGTTGACAGTCCCATTGATACTGTTAGCCGTTTCTCTACGGTTACCACCGACACTCTCGGCAATCCAATAGTAGCATTCATGAATTTCAACTCCGGCTTCAGCAATGCACAATGGGCGGTGGCAAAGTCAACCGATTTCGGAAGTACATTTTCAACATCCGTCCGTGCAAGCGGATGGAGCAGCGTGACATCCACCGTTTGCGATTGCTGCCCTGGCGGAGTCGTAAACTCGGGAAGCAATGTTGCCGTGGTGTATCGCGACAACAACAGCAACATCCGCGACAGTTGGGCGGGACTCTCCACCAATGGAGGCAACTCCTTTTCCGGGGGATGGAACATGGACCAAAATAACTGGTTTCTGATGTCGTGTCCGGCAACAGGACCTGATGGTGTAATCATTGGCGACAGTTTGTATTCCGTTTTTATGAATGGAGTAAGCGGCAACAGGGTGTATAAAAGTGTTTCATCAATAAGCGGCATGTCGGCACAGCCATCGGAAATGATTGCCGGTTCAATCCCCGGTCTGACACAACAGAATTATCCCCGCATTGACCGCTACGGAAATGCTATGGCTATTGTCTGGAGACAGTTTGTAAGCAGTGTTGAGCAACTGCCGGTTTATTTTACCAGCGACATCAGCACCGGCTTTCCCGCAGCTTATGATACCGTTGATTTAGGTAACATAGTGAATACGGATGTTGCCGTGGCAAACGGAAAAATATTTGTGGTATGGGAGGATGATAATTCGGGAACGGTGAAATATCGCAGCGGAACTTTTGCCCCGGTGATAACAGCGGTGAAGGAAATTGCTGAGAACGATTTTTCTGTTTATCCCAACCCAGCCACAAAGGAATTCAGGATTCAGGATTCAGGATTAAGGATTCAGGCAGTTGAAATTTATGATGTGCTTGGTCAGCGCGTTCTTCAATCCCAAATCCGAAATCTCAAATCCGAAATCTCTGTTGATGTTTCAACACTTTCTCCGGGAATATATTTTGTCAGAGTGAATCCCGATGCATCGGGAGAAAAAGGAGAATATTCTAAAGTGAGCAGGGTAGTGGTGATGAGGGAGAAATAAAAGATTGGTGGATAGCTTCGCCCGAAAAGTAAATTATCTTCTTATCTCCGTAAACCCTCTCATCACTTCTTTGTGGGCAGCGCCTCAGCGCATCACCACTAACTTCCGTGTTCCTAAAATCTTTTTATCTTCGCTGATAACCCTGCACCAGTAAATGCCTGCGGGTAATTTTGAAACATCAACCGTTTCTCTCTCTGCTTTCATTTCTTTTGCGAGGCACTTTTCCCCAAGCACATTATAAAAAATTATTTCTGCTGGATGGCTTTGTTTT
This sequence comes from Bacteroidia bacterium, assembly GCA_035293345.1. Taxonomy (GTDB): domain Bacteria; phylum Bacteroidota; class Bacteroidia; order AKYH767-A; family 2013-40CM-41-45; genus 2013-40CM-41-45. The sequence goes on along the minus strand of DATDOJ010000319.1, from coordinate 5,958 downwards.
TCGTTTAGGTAAATGGTAACACTTTCTGAAACAGGATTAGGATAAATACTAATTCCATTCTCTGCGCCTGTGATTTCATTAACTCCAACAACACTGCAAGTATCTGTGTAATTGCCTCCAATCCATTTGGCAATATATTTTACAGTATCTGTATCTGCTATCCAGAAACTCCCTCCAACATATATTTCATTCCCAAAAGTTTCTATTCTAGAAATAGTAGTAAGAAAATTACCTCCCAATGCGCACCATTGCTGCCCATTCCATTTTGCAATATAATTTGCCGGAACACCTCCTGCCATAGTAAAATTTCCAACAGCGTATAATTCATTGTTGATTACTTTTAACTGTCTCACAATATCATTTACACCTCCTCCCACAGGAGATAATGTAGTCCCATCCCATTTCACAATATAATTCCCAACATTTCCGTCTACCGCTCTGATAATTCCTCCTATGTACAATTCTCCGTTATACACTGCCATTGTTTCAACTTCAGTTAGTCCACCGAATAAACCAACGCCAACCTGCGATACAGTTGTTCCATCCCACATTAATAAATCCTGTATGCTTCCTGAAAGTATATTTCCTCCAATAAAAAATTTTCCGTTATAATACTCTAAGGAATAGACACGATTAAAATTCGGGTCAAGATTAATATTTATAGGAGACCAATTTGTTCCATTCCATTTCACAATTCCGCGAGAATACATACCTCCTATAGTGTCAAATATTCCTCCTACATAAAGCTCATTGTTGATTTCTAAAAAAGAATAAATGCTAACGACAGGATTTGGCCATTGAGGAATACCGGGTACGGTGTCCCATTGAACCCCGTCCCATGTCGCTAATCCGTTTGCAGGCATCCCTGCAATGTTTCTAAACGCACCTCCCGCATAAAGTTTGTTATTATATCTCATAAAAGTCAATATTGCTTCTACAACTGGGGATACTCCACTGCCTAATGTATCCCATGCTGTACCATCCCAGCTCGCCACTCCGTTTGCGTTTAATCCTCCCGCTTGTGTAAACCAGCCTCCAGCATACAGCCGTTGCGAAACAGTGTCTGCATATAATGAATGAACAATATTATTTATTCCCGTGCCAAGCATCTGCCAATTCTGGCAGATGCCTTTATTAGGGATGATGAAAAAACAAAAGCAGAGTATGTAATTAAAATTTTTTATCATTGATCACTGCTTAGCAAATTTATTGAAAAGAAACCCCTAAAGAGTTCGGAACTCTTTAGGGGTTGGTCATTACCTCACGGCACCACAATCACAGCCGGGTCGCTGAAGGGAGCAGCGCCTGCCGTTCCGTTGGCGCACACCTGCACCCACACTTTTGCTCCGCTCGTTTGCCCGGTAATCGTGACAGACGATTTGGTAGGCGTAACTTTAGTTGTCCATGGCGCGCTGCCCAATGGGTCTGCCGTGATTTGCACGGTGTAGTTGCGGCTTTTCTTCACGCGGTTCCAGTGCGCGTCCACTTCGCCCGGGTTGTCGCCATGGGTGAGCGAAAGATTCTCCACGCGCGGCAATTCGCCCACAGGCGATGGCGTGTCGGTTGCCTGCATGCCGCACGATTCTATGAATGCCTTGTCGCCTTTGGCTTTATTGTCCACCGTTCTGCCTTCGCCTGTGAGCAAATCCTGCAGCGACTTTTCGTCCGTGTCCTGAGTGGCTACTTCTTGAGCCAGCGTACTCTTGGCAGCAGCCACCCTGGCAGCCGATGCTTCTGCTTTATTTGCCGCAGTGGTGATGTCTGCCAGCGGAGGGTCGGGCGTAATGACGAGCGGAGGCAGCAGCCCCATTTTGGTTACAACGAGCCGCGCCAGCGCCACGAGGGCGGCAATGTTGAGGCCTCTCAGACCGAGTTTTACAAAGAATTTTGTCATGATTGTTGGATTTAATGATTTGTTGAATTATTGAATTATTGATTTATTGATTGGTGGGATGAAGGGTAAGACATTCAGGGCGGATGCCCGTGGAAAAGACACAACATCGAAATTTTGATTTTTTGCGTTGAATATTGAAAATTCAACCTTGAATATTGAAAATTCAACCTTGAATACCGGATATTCAACCTTGAATACGGGAGATTCAATATTGAATGCGGGGAATTCAATGCCGAACCTGCGACATTCAGCATTGAATTCGCGGCATGCAGCATTGAACTTGCGGGGTTCAACATTGAACTTCCGGGATGCAGCATTGAACCTGCGGGGTTCAACATTGAATGTGCGGCATGCAGCATTGAACCTGCGGGGTTCTGCATTGTATGCGTGGGATGCGCATTGAACGTGCGGGGCACAGCATTGTATGTGCGGCATGCAGCATAGCACGTGCGGGGTTCAACATAAAATTCTGCAACAGGCGGAACAAGAAAGTACTGTAAAATGTCATTCTTAAATCTGACATGAGAAAAAATTTTATATGCAATATTAACCGCAAAACCAATACATGGGGACATGAGAGATATCATGTTTTGGATTTTTGTTGTGCCGGACTTCCCCGGTATGGCGAAAGAGAATTCAGCATAGGCGGGGTGATTAATATCATAGATACCAATCCATGCGCTTAGGTATTTTTGCAGGCAATAAAAAAAATAAAATATTTTTGCGGAGAATTAATTACATCCCATATCCTAAATCCTAAATCCTAAATCTCAAAATGGAAACTGAAGTAGTAAAAAAGACAACCGTCAACACAAAAAACCAATACGAAACCGAACTCAACGAATGGGTGGAACTTGAAAAAGCAGCCATTGAACTCATCCACATCACCGGCTCGCTGTGGTTCGATAAATCCGTAGAACTTATTCTGTTCCGCAACCAGTTGGTTGACCGCAGTTCGAGCGAAATCCTTAACCTGCATCACTATGCCAAAAACGTGGTGAAGAAACCCATCAACGTAAAAGACACTTTGCTTCTTGCCAAAGAAATGCAGAAGCTCGACCTGGCGCCATCGCGCATTGACATCGGGCGGCTTGGCGCGGAGTGGATTGCAGAAAAAGAAAATTACAAAACCGCGTCAGCATTTCTGATTGATAAACTCAGCGGATTTATCGGCAGGGAAAAACTGAAAATGATTCCGCGCGATGTGGTGCTTTACGGGTTCGGGCGAATCGGAAGATTGATAGCACGCGAACTGATTGCACAGGCGGGCAAGGGCGAGCAACTCCGGCTGCGTGCCATTGTCACAAGAAATAATTCAGACCTCGACATCGGCAAGCGCGCTGAACTTTTGCGCAGCGATTCGGTTCACGGTCCGTTTCCCGGAACAGTGATTGAAGACCTTGAGAATAAATCATTGGTTGTGAACGGACACACCATTCACATGATTGCCGCTTCAGACCCTGAGGCAATTGATTACGGACAGTATGGAATCCGCGAAGCACTTGTCATTGACAACACCGGAGTTGTGCGCGACCGCGCAGGGCTTGGAAAACATCTGCTGTCGAAGGGAGTGAGTAAAGTGCTGCTCACCGCGCCCGGCAAAGGAGATATTCCTAATGTTGTCTTCGGAGTGAACGAAGCATCGTTGAAAGCCGGTGAGAAAATATTTTCTGCTGCATCCTGCACAACCAATGCCATCGTTCCGATTGTAAAAGTGATGAATGATGTTGTTGGAATCGAGGGAGGTCACATTGAAACCATTCACGCTTACACCAACGACCAGAATCTTTTGGATAACTACCACAAGAAATACCGCAGGGGCAGGTCAGCGGCAATGAACATGGTGATTACTGAAACAGGCGCTGCCAAGGCAGTGTCGAAAGTTCTTCCTGAGCTGGAAGGAAAACTGACGGGCAATGCAGTGCGTGTTCCGGTTCCTGATGTATCGCTCGCTATACTTAACCTTACACTGAAAAAAAATATAACCAAGGATGAAGTGAATGAAATCCTTCGCGATGCCGCGCTGCACGGAGCTCTTGTCGAACAGATTCAGTATTCCTTCTCCAACGAGGTGGTTTCATCAGACCTCATCGGCAATCCATGCGCATGTATTGTTGACAGCCCTGCCACCATCGTTTCACCGGATGGAAAGAGCGTTGTGCTTTATGTGTGGTATGATAACGAATATGGCTATAGCAGGCAGGTTGTTCGCTTTGCCAAACACATCGCTGAAGTAATACGACTCAGGTATTACTGAGAACATCAAAAGAAGAAAAAATTATTGTTTTGGTTTTTCTTTCGGTTTCTTAGCAAGGAAATCGATTTCAACGATTATGTTATTGCTGACATAATTATCTGACTCAGCATCTTTGCCTAAAAGGTAATCGCTCCTCTTAAGATTGTACCGGACTGTGAAACCCATAGAACCTTCTGCATCTTTTCCGGTCAAGTTGAACACAAGAATAATTTTCTTCACGATTCCATGGAACTGAAATGTTCCGAATGCAGCATACGATTCGCCTTTTTCCTTGATGGAGTCGCTCGTAAAAGTGATATCCGGATATTTACCGGCATCAAAAAAATCAGGACCTGCAAGATGCTCATCGCGTCCTGCATCACCGGTATTGATGCTTGCCGCTTTAATGCTTGCGTTAATGGTTGACTTGGTCATGTCGCTGTCAACATAGTTAACAATAACTTCCCAGTTGTTGAACTTACCGGTTATACGCGTAAGTCCTCCGGCTAATGGCACGGAGAAGCTGACGTTAGAGTGAACCATGTCACTTATAAGTTTAACACCCTGAGCGTTGATAGTCCCTGCTGTTATCAGAAATGTTCCAAAGGTGATGGCAAGAAATTTTGTGATTTGTTTTTCCAATGACATAAATCAAATGGTCTGGATTATAAAATTTAACTCAGCGGTCCGGACGGGACTCGAACCCGTGACCCCATGCGTGACAGGCATGTATTCTAACCAGCTGAACTACCGGACCGTTTTAAAGGGAGCGCAAAAATAATTTTTTTTCTGAGAGTGGAAAGTTTTCAGAACATTCTTTCTCTTTTCAGCAGATAGGGGAGAAGAACCTGCTTGTATCCCTGCCGGATGTCGGCTTCCACAAAGTCAATTTTGTATTGAGCGCATTTGAGTTTAAGTCCGCTCTTGAATTCAGAGTAGGACTTTAGATATAACTCTTTAATCTCCGTGGCATGGGTTTTTACTCTCTCTCCGGTTTCAACATCAATGAATTCGTACGGACGATTGTCGTACAGGAATTCTTCTTCCGTCTGATGGTCGCTGACGTGGAAAAGAATCACTTCATGTTTGTTGTGTTTCAAATGTTGCAGCGCCCCGAATAATTCTTCCGCCTGCGTACGGTTTGTTTCCATCATATCGCTGAAGATGACAACCAGCGAACGCTTGTGAATGGATTCGGCTATCAAATGCAATGCTGAAGCCGCAGATGTTTTTTTGTTGAGTGATTGTCCTTCGGTTGAAAATATTTTCTCAAGTTCAGCAAACAATAGTTTCTGATGAACCGGAGTTGAACGTGCGTGTGTGTTTAGTTCGAGCATATCTGAAAAAACACTCAAGCCAACGGCATCTCTCTGCCTTCGCAACAGATAAATGATGGCAGCGGCAGACATCACGGAGAATTTTGCTTTGTTGAGCACCCCTTTTTTAAAATCATCCTTGCTCAGTTCAGGATAGTGCATCGAAGAAGAATTATCAATTACAACCTGACAACGCAGATTGGTTTCTTCTTCGAAACGTTTTACAAAAAGTTTGTCTGTTCGTCCGTAAAGTTTCCAGTCAATGTGCCGCGTGGATTCACCTGCATTATAAATGCGGTGCTCTGCAAACTCAACAGAGAATCCATGAAACGGACTTTGATGCAAACCGGTGATGAATCCCTCAACCACCTGACGTGCCAGCAAATCGAGATGACCGAATTGGCGGGCTTCGCTATGATTAACGGGCATTAGTCAATTTGAAAATTTGAAGATGAGTTAATTTGAAAATGAAGGGCGGCTTCACTGACTTTTTAATTTTCAAATTTTCAAAT
>DATDOJ010000318.1:0-7220 GCA_035293345.1 Bacteroidia bacterium | reverse complement strand
TGCATCCCTGAACAAAAGTATTTTTGCAATGTCCGGAAAAATATGAGCAACAAGAAACTCTCGCACAAAGAGAAAATAAAAGCTAAGAGAAAAGAACCGTCTTCTGTCAATCTTTCGGAAGACGCTTCTTTTGCCAAATTAAAAAAGCAGCTCGCACTTGTGCTTGCCATTGTTGCTGCTGCCCTTTACCTCAACACCGCCAACCACGGATTTAATCTTGACGACACTTCAGCCATCACGGAAAACTGGGTGGTGAAACAGGGTGTGAGTTCCATCCCGACAATATTTAAAACACCTTACCGATACGGATACTGGGTGAGCGAAGATGAACTTTACCGCCCGGTTCCGCTTGCCATATTCGCAACAACCTGGCAACTGTTCCCGAAAAATCCGTTACCCGGGCACATAATAAATATTTTGCTTTATGCTGTGACTGCATATTTTCTTTTCCTGCTGCTGGCGGGATTATTGAAATCCTATTCGATGGCGCTGCCGTTTCTCTCGGTTTTATTTTTTGTTGTTCACCCGCTGCACACTGAAGTGGTGGCTAACATCAAAAGCTTTGATGAAATAATTTCTTTCCTGCTCGCACTGGTTACTCTTAAACTAACACTCGACTATCTTCAGAAGAACGATTTCAAAAAAATGTTGCTTGCGATGTTTGCCTTTTTTGTCGCTTACATGTCGAAGGAAGGAACAATCACGATGCTGGCAGTCATTCCACTCGCCATTTATTTTTTTACGGATACCGAGCGGGGAAAAATTTTTAAAGCCACTGCATTTCTTTTTATTCCTACTCTAATCTATCTCGGTATCCGCAGCGCAGTTGTCGGAAGCATTACCAGCACAAAACATTTTGCCATGATTGACAATGTAATTGTAAGCGCTGATTCAATCGGGGAACGATGGGCAACCGCTTTCAAGATTCTCGGAAAATATTTTCTGATGCTTGTGTATCCGCATCCGCTTTCAGCAGATTATTCTTTCAGGCAGTTCAACATTAACGACTGGGACAATCCTTGGGCGGTGATTTCATTACTGCTTTGTATTGGTTTGTTGATTTATGGAATCACCGGACTGAAAAAGAAAAAGTTTCTTGCGTTCGCTGCATTGTTCTATCTTATTTCCATGGCGTTGTATTCAAATCTGTTTGTTATCATCGGCTCCGCGTTTGCAGAAAGGTTTATGTATGTTGCAACTCTCGGATTCACACTTGCGCTTGCGTGGATGCTGCTGAAAATTTCAGGTGCAAATATTTATGCTGCAGATAAAGCATCCGTTTTATCCGTAATGCAAAACAAAAAACTTTGGACTTTGGCGCTCATAATCATTCTTCCCTTTTCGCTGCGTGCCCTCACACGCAACCCTGATTGGAAATCTTACCTGTCGCTTTACGCAGCCGATGTAAAAAATACACCCGACTGTGCGCGCATGCACTTTTTCCTCGGCAATGAACTGCAAAAAGAAAAAGCAAAAAAAACAGAAGACAAACAGCAAAAAATATTCTGGCTCGACAGCTGCATCGCTGAGTATGGCAGAGCCATAAAATTATATCCAGGTTATGCCGATGCATACGGACAACTTGGAATGGCATATATGCTTCGCGGCAGCGACTCGCTCGCATTTGCCATGTATAACAGGTCAATTGAACTGAACACAACGATGGCGATGAACTACAGCAACTTCGGAATGTATTTTTTCAACCGCCACGATTTCAAAAACGCACTTGATTTATACACTCGTGCAATTACACTTAACCCACGCTATGCGGACGGATGGCGCAACCTCGGCAGCACCTATGGCGAAATGAAACAGTATGAGAAAGCAATAAATGCTTTTCAAAATTCTTTAAAATACGAGCCGGATAATGTTGATGTTCTATACTTCCTTGGAATCACATACAGGAGCATAGGACGTGAAGACCTTGCACAATCATATATTGCGAAGTCGGAGAAGATGAAGAGGGGGAAGAAATGATATTTATATTTACATAATTCATAATTGTTTTTAAACGTTAATAACAAAATAAATGAGTGACACCGAATACAAATCATCTAATGAAGATATAAATCTTTATTACTATTGGAAGACAATTGTTAAGAGAAAGTGGCTTCTATCCGTTGTTTTTTTTGCAATCATTGTTGCAACTTTGACTATTACTTTATTATTGCCCAAAACATATCGAGATGAATTTTTACTTCATATGGCAACCCGTGATTGTTTTTATATTTCAGAACGAATTAGCTCTAATCAAGATGGGGTGCGACTAAAAGGAATTTTGCCAAATACGTATCACCTGGTATCAGATATTAAGATGATTCCATCACCTGATACTGTTGTTTTTAAAATGCGCATTCTGATTGATGTGAAGGATACAGCAAATATCAATGCTGTCAAGGCGGAACTTTTTCAATACATCATTAACTTTCCGTTCTATAAAAAATCTGTAGCACAAAAGCAGGGGCAATTGCAGAAAGAATTTAATGAACTTTCTAATGCTATTTCTTATCCCGAACAAATTTTAAAGTCATACAATGAATTATTGAGAAACGAAAAACATGTTCCTGTTATATTCAATCCTGTTGTTTCATATACCGGATTGGAAGTATTGATAAAGAGAAAAACGGTTGTAGAACAAATGTTAAAAGATAATTTGGGAATAGAAATTATCACAGAGGAAATTTATACAAATCCTGTCAAACCAGATTTGACTGGGAATTTAATTAAGGCATTTATTGCTTCTGTTTTAATCATGCTGTTCATAGTTTATTTTTCAGCTCAGTTCAACAAATGATAACCCAACAGAGGTATATTTATTTTCAAAAAAATGTTAAGGCGTTAAATTATTTTTTGCTGATTGGTTTTTTTCTCTATCTGGAATATTTATTCGCGAATGTGCTTGTAGAATATTTTAACAGATATACTTACTCTTTTGATTTATTCAAATATCTTGAAACAAAAGCGCTGTTTATTTTGCTTTTGATTTATTTGCAGAATACAAAACCTTCAAATTTTATTTATGGAATTTCTTTTTTACTGATAATATTCTTCCTGATCCCAAACATGATTATTTTTGAATTCATGGACGCCCCGAGAATTATTATATACGGAATTATCTACTCCATAATTTTGACATTAACTCTGAACCCCGGAAAGTTTACAATTTATTTTCCTGAAATCAGCAGGCAAAATCATATCCTTGGGATGATTGTTATTACAATTGCAATGCTTGTTCCGTGCATTTTGGCTTATGGCATTAATCTGCATTATGATTTATTTTTATTTAATACAGAAAACGTTTATGGAGTAAGAGCAGGAAATATGGCGAGGGAAACATTTTTATCCAGCTATTTTAATAGTTGGTTAGCCAAGGTTGCATTGCCTGTTCTTATGGTTTATGGCATGCTTAGAAATGAAAAGTCACTGGTAATTTTTTCAATCGCATGCTTGCTTTATCTTTTTTTAGTTGGCGCGCATAAATCTGTTTTCCTGACAATTTTTGTTGTGCTGTTTCTTCGGTTTTTCAAAAATTATCAGACGAAAATATTTTTTCTTCTTTTATCTTTATTTTTTCTCTTTTACTTATCAAGAATGGTGACCATAATGCTGGATAATAATATGTTGGAATCCATAGTTCTGAGAAGAACTTTTTTCGACCCTGCTGTTTCCAACATTTACTATATGGACTTTTTTAAAAATACACCAATCTATCTTTCACAAAGTCTTCTAAAAGATTTGATAACATATCCTTTTTTAGAAGCACCGGAAAAAATTATTTCCACAATTTATTTCGATTCACCAAAGGGAAATGCCAACAATGGATTAATCAGCGATGCGTATATGAATTTTGGCGTCATCGGTATTTTTGCTTATGGCTTTCTTTTTGCTTTGTTGATTAAAATTTTTGAATCAATAAAAATGCATCATTCTTTCTTCGGGATATTTTTCGTGATAATTTATACTTTCATCAGCAGTTTTTTTCTCACCACTCTTCTTTCACATGGAGTATTGTTGTTTCTGTTGATTGGTTTGTTGTTTCTTAAGGATTCGCAGGAAAAATTTTATCTGCAAACAAAATGATTGTAATTATTGATTATGAAACCGGTAATCTTGGTTCCATCCGTAACATGATGAAAAAAATTGGCTGCGAAGCAAAAATTTCATCATCTCTTTTGGATATTGAAAATGCTAGCAAGTTGATTCTACCAGGAGTGGGTGCCTATGATAGCGGAATGACCAAATTGCATTCTAAAGAAATGATTCCTGTTTTACATAAAAAAGTTATTGAAGATAAAATTCCGATTTTGGGTCTGTGCCTTGGAATGCAGCTTATGACAAAAAAAAGCGAAGAAGGAAAAATAGAAGGACTTGGATGGATTGAAGCTGAAACGGTTCGGTTCCGCTTTTCAGAAACACAAAAGCAATTCAAAGTTCCGCACATGGGCTGGAAATTTGTTTCTCAGAAAATGGAAAATCCATTGTTTAAAGATATGTACGAAAGCTCACGTTTTTATTTTGTTCATTCTTATTATGTGAGATGTGAAAACGCAAATGATATTTTAGCCACAACTTCCTATTCAGAAGAATTTGTTTCAGCTTTTTGCAAAGGAAACATCATGGGGGTTCAGTTCCATCCGGAAAAAAGTCATAAGTATGGAATGAAAATGTTGAAAAATTTTTCTGAAATGTGATGTACTAATTTTATTAATTATGGTAGAAATTCCAAGAGTAATTCCGGTTCTCCTGCTGAAAAACGCAGGGTTGGTTAAAACTGTTAAGTTCAAAGAACCAAAATATATTGGCGACCCGCTTAATGCCGTAAAAATATTTAATGAAAAAGAGGTTGATGAATTGATATTTCTTGATATTACTGCAAGCAATGAAAAAAGAATGCCACCGCTCAAACTTCTTGCTGATATTGCAGGCGAATGTTTTATGCCGTTTTGTTATGGCGGAGGAATCCGGAATATTGAAATGATAAAAGAAATACTGAACGTAGGTGTAGAAAAAGTTTCCATTAATACATATGCAGCAGAAAATCCGGATTTTGTGAGAGACGCTGCAGAGCAATTCGGAAGTTCAACCATCGTGATTTCAATAGATGTAAAAAGAAATTTCCTGGGAAAGTATGAAGTGATAGCAAACAGCGGAAAAGTGAATATGAAACAGGACCCTGTTAGGTATGCGGTAGAAATGAGTAAATGTGGAGCGGGCGAATTACTTGTCAATTCCATTGACAGGGACGGAACACAAAATGGTTACGATATTGAACTTATCAGAAAAATTTCAAAGGAGGTTGATATTCCAGTAGTGGCATGCGGTGGCGCTGGAAATCTTTCCGATTTTAAAATTGCAATCAATGAAGGAGGTGTCTCAGCTGTTGCTGCAGGAAGCTTGTTTGTTTTTCACGGAAAGCATCGCGGTGTACTGATAAGTTATCCATCACAGAAAGAACTTAGCAATGTTTTTTTTGAAAACAATTAATTTTTTTAGAAATGATCAGTTCTTTAAAAATGCACTGATATTGATTTCGGGAACAACAGTGGCCCACCTGATTCCTTTTATTTTATATCCTGTTTTTACCCGGCTTTTTACCCCCGCAGATTTCGGATTATTCGCTTTATTCATCGGCATAATTTCATGGGTAGACGTTGTTTCGACCGGACGCTACGAACTTGCTGTTGTTATTCCGGAAAAAGACGAGGACTCCATTAATGTTGTTGCAGGTGGAATCTCTTTTCTTCTGGTGATTTGTACGCTCCTGTATATAATAGTTTTTTTATTTGGCGATTTCATAAGTGTACATTTAAATAGCTCCTCCATTAAGAATTGGTTTTGGCTTGTGCCTCCAGCTGTTTTTGTGATGGGCATTGGTAAGATTTTTAACAACTGGCTTATCCGCAAAAAATCTTTTAAAGCGTTTGCTTACAATAAAATATTTCAAAGAATTATTGAAGGAATTTCAACACTCGGATTTTATGTAAGTAAGTTTTCCAACGGTTTGATTGCAGGAGATTTTACCGGAAGATTTTCACTTGCAGTGATTTCAATATTTCAGGCAACAAGAGAGGGATTTGCTTTCAATAGGATTAACAGAAAAAAATTGTTGGATAATATTAAGAGATATAAAATATATCCTTTATATAATACCGTTCCGGCATTGCTTAATGCCGGCTGCGGACTGCTTCCGGTTTTTCTGATAAGCGCTTTTTACACTGAAGAAATTACTGGATATTTTAACCTGAGCAGGCAACTGCTCGCCATTCCGATTGCGTTGATTTCTGCAAATGTTTCACAGGTTTTATTAAAAGATATTTCTGAAAAAAGGAATGCCCAAAAATTCATATATGCCGATATGAAATCGTTGTTTTACAAGCTTGCGGTGATGTCGGTTTTATTCATTGTCGTTCTGTATTTTTTTAGTACTTTTTTGTTCGGATTCTTTTTCGGACAGGATTGGAAAATTTCCGGAGAGTATACTCAAATTTTGGTAATCAGTTATGCTTTTTCATTCGCTATTTCTCCTCTCAGCATTGCTTTAGTTGCTTTGGGAAAAGTGAAAATTCTCAGCATCTGGCAAACAGCATATTTTATTCTTGTGTGCTGTTTATTTTTTTTTAATGAAATTCCCGTAAAACAGTTTCTGTTTATTATAGTTGTCATTGATATAATTGCATACAGCGTTTATTTATTTTTGATAAGTAATGCAGCGAAGAATTTTGATAAAAGTTTAATCTCAGACAAAAGATGAACAGACAATACAGGATTTGTACCAATTGCATAATGGATACAACCGACAAAGAAATTCAGTTTGATGAAAACGGAATATGCAATCATTGCATAAATTATTATCTGAGATTAGAGAAAGAAGTTTTTGTCGGAGAGGAAAGAGTAATTCGGTTGAATAGGATAGTATCAAAAATTAAAGACGAAGGAAAAAACAAGGACTACGATTGCATAGCTGGATTAAGCGGTGGTGTGGACAGCACTTACACAGTTCTTAATTTGAAAAAACTTGGCTTACGTCCTCTTGTTGTTCACCTCGATAACGGATGGAATTCAGAACTCGCGGTAGACAATATTAACCGAACTTTAAAAACACTTGGATTCGATTTATTCACTCATGTAATTGACTGGGAAGAATTCAGAGACATTCAACTATCCTATTTGTATGCCTCGGTAATTAATTGCGAGGTTCCGACGGACCATGCCATTAATGC
>DATDOJ010000317.1:0-4445 GCA_035293345.1 Bacteroidia bacterium | reverse complement strand
GTTCAGAATATTTTCTCTTGTAAACCACGGATTGGAGGAAGAAGCTGTTCCTATAACCTGTTTTGTTTCAGCATCAATATTGCCCGAAGAAATGCTGCACAGCATATTCCCGAGTACAACAAAATCATCAATAATTTTTTTCAAATCTGCTTGCACAGGAAAATCAGTTTTATACATTTGCGACCGATTCAAAAATAAAATAAAACGCTATGGCAATAATGATTACTGACGAATGCATCAACTGTGGTGCATGCGAACCGGAATGTCCGAACAATGCAATCTACGAAGGTGGCACAGAGTGGAGGTTTTCCGATAAAACATCTGTGAAAGGTCCGTGGAAGAAAATGGACGGCACCGAAGTGGATGCGGATTCCGCACAACCTGCAAAATCAATGGACCACTATTATATCGTATCAGATAAATGCACCGAATGTGTCGGCTTCCATGACGAACCGCAATGCGCTTCGGTTTGTCCGGTTGATTGCTGCGTGGACGACCCCGATTACCGCGAGCCGAAAGACGACCTGCTGGCAAAAAAGCAGAGGATGCACTTCTGAGAAAGTTATCCGTTATCCGTTATAAGTTATCCGGCTTTTTACGAAAACCGAAAGCTGTCCTGTTAAAATAAGGACGGCTTTTTTTTCGTTGTTATCTTTGTACAGTAAACAATGAAAAAGTTTTTCCTTTTGCTTATTTTATTGTCCGGAATATCTGCTTCCGGCTTTTCACAATCCGCTGCTCCGGATTTTGCCGAAATTGACACGTTGAAGAAAACAGGGCAGATTGTTCTTCACGCCAAAACGGATTCTGCGAGGACTCAGGCGAATTCAATTTTCACAGTCATGCTTATGGAAACGCTCGCGCTTCCTGGCGCCTTTGAGGTTTCGTTTGATTCGGTGATTAATGTTTCTGTACTTATGCCTCCGGACAAATCATTCCGCCTGTTCACATGGACGCAGCCGCGAATTGATTTATCGGCTTATACTTATTTCGGTTTCATTCAGAAATATGACAAGGTGAAAAAGGAACTTAAAGTTTTTCCTCTTGAAGAGATGGTGGGCGATTCAGAAAATGTCAGCACGAAAAAACTTCCTGCTGATAAATGGTACGGGGCAATCTATTATGAGATTTTACCCGTTAAGAAAAGCGGAAAAAATTATTACACGCTTCTCGGCTGGAAAGGAAATGACCAGAGGACAACCAAAAAACTTATTGATGTCTTATATTTTAATGAAGGTAAACCGATGTTTGGCTATCCGATTTTCAAAGGCGCGAAAGGATACACGAACAGAGTTGTTTTTGAATTCGCTGCCGAAGCGATGATGGGTTTGCGTTATGAAGAATCAAAAAAGCTCATTGTCTTTGACAGGATTGTTTCAACATCTGAAACCACCGCTTCTTCCAGCGGACCGTCAGGTGTTTACGATGCCTTTAAGTTTGAAAAAGGAAGATGGCTGCTGCTGAAAGATATTGATGTCCGCGGCAACTGGCAGCCGAAAACTCCTCCTGAAAAAGAGGATGAGAGTGGGAAGAAATAATATTTTTGCGCCACTGAAAAAAATGGAACACAGATATCGCAGATTGATTATGATTTAAAATGATAAAATTAATCTTAACAAATCTTAATCATCATAATAATCAGCGTTCTTTTTTACCTCTTAACTCAAAACCCTAAACTCTAATCTTGTCCAATGCAATTCAAAAAATTATTCATCCCCGGTCCCACGCAAGTTCATCCTGATGTGCTTGCGAAGATGGCAACGCCCATGATTGGTCACCGCGGCAAAGATGCGTCTGATTTACAGCGAGGCATTTCAGATAAGATGCGAAAGCTGATGTACACGTCCGGAAAAATTGTTCTGAGCACATCTTCCGGTACTGGTGTGATGGAAGGAGCAATCCGCAGTGCAACAGCAAAACGTGCAATTGTTTTTTCCATCGGTGCTTTCGGCAAACGTTGGTATGAACTTGCCAAACTCAATGGAGTTGAGGCAGACCTGCACGAGGAAACTTCAGGTCAGCCCACACTTCCTGAGACAGTTGATAAATATCTGAAGACAGGAAAGTATGACACAGTAACAATTACTCACAATGAAACTTCCGTGGGAATTATGAATCCAGCCGAAGGAATTTCAGAAGTCATAAAAAAATATCCTGATGTGGTCTGGCTTGTTGACTGCGTGAGTTCGCTCGCAGGAACAAAAGTGGAAGTGGATAAACTTGGCATTGACATTTGCATCACATCATCACAAAAAGCATTGGCACTTCCACCGGGACTTGCCATTACATCTATTTCACCCAAAGCGGAAGCACGTTTTGAGCAAGTCGGCAACAAAGGATATTATCTTGACTTGAAAAATCTTGTGAAGTATGTTGACAAGAAAGACCATCAGTATCCTTCCACACCATCTCTGTCACACATGTTTGCTTTGGATTTTCAGCTCGACAGAATTTGCACGGAAGGATTGGAAAACCGGTTCACCCGCCACCTTGAAATGGCTGAGTTCATGATAGAATGGGCAAATAAATATTTCAAACAATTCGCTCAACCGGGTTTTGAATCCATGACAGTGACCTGCATTGACAACACCAGAAACATCAATGTTGGCGACCTGAACAAAGAACTTGCAAAGCGAAGCATGCAGATTTCAAATGGCTACGGTGATTTGAAAGACAAAACATTCCGCATCGCTCACATGGGAGAATTGATGATGGCAGATATGGTGGAAGTTACGGAGGCGATTGAAGAAATTTTAAAACTGAAATAATTTATGGCTCGCATTTTAGCTAACGATGGTATTGACGCTGCCGGAAAAAAAATCCTTGAAGCAGCCGGTCACGAAGTGGTGACTGAAAAAGTAGCGCAGGAAAATCTCAGCGAGGCATTAAAGAAGTTTGATGCCATTTTGGTTCGAAGCGCAACAACAGTGAGAAAAGAAAACATTGATGCAGCGCCAAATGTAAAACTCATCGGCAGAGCGGGTGTGGGAACTGATAATATTGATGTGAAGTATGCGCAGGAAAAAGGAATCAAAGTGGTGAACACTCCGGCTGCAAGTTCGCAGTCAGTTGCAGAGTTGGTATTTGCACATTTGTTCACGATGGCACGTTTTCTCCACGACTCAAATCGAGTAATGCCGACAGCAGACACAAAAGAAAAATTTAACGCACTCAAGAAAAAATATTCCGAAGGAATTGAATTGTCAGGAAAAACAATCGGCATCATCGGGGCGGGGATGATTGGCAAAGCCGTTGCAAAGATGGCAGCAGGATTAGGCATGAATATTTTGTTTCATGATGCATTTGTAAGTGAAGCAAATTTTGATTTGAATTTACACCCTTCTGTTTCTGCTCAGAAAATTTCACTTTCATTTAAGTGTATTCCGATAGAGAAACTTTTGGCAGAGAGTGATTTCATCACGCTGCACATTCCCTTTCCGAAAGGGTCAGCTCCAGTAATTGCTTACAAAGAATTTGGCATGACGAAAAAGGGAGTTGGTATAGTCAACACTGCCCGCCCCGGAGTTGTGTCGGAAAAGGATTTACTTGAAGCTCTCAACTCGGGAAAAGTTGCTTACGCAGGTCTGGACGTTTTTGAGGGAGAACCGGTTGTCAGTAACGAAGTTCGTTCACACGCTGACATTTCTTTGTCACCACACATTGGCGGCTCCACAAAAGAAGCTCAGGAGAGAATAGGGATTGAACTTGCGGAAAAGGTGGCTGAGTTTTTCCAAAGTGGAAAATAAAGTTTAATCTGCCTGCTTTACTTTACTTTCTCTGCTCATAAACTGGACAAGTGCGAAGGAAATGATTGCGCCTGAAGCGCAACCCTCAAGAATAAGCACAAGCGCACAAGAAGCGGAAGTGAGGTATTCTCCGAATGGCTGGTTGAGTTGCAGATATTCCAGCATACCTCGGTCAATAAAGGAGAGGTAAAAAAAAATGAAGAAGGAGAAAAAAGCAGACGCGAAGACGGAAACAAGAAAACCGTAAGCAAGCGATTGAAGATATTCAAGAGTGCCGCTGTTCTCTCGCTTCAGCCGCAAAAGAAAATACCGCAGACCGATAAGCAGGATAAAAAAATTCAGGAAGCGCAGTTCGACAACAGTTGCGAATCCAAGCAGCTTCATCAGAAGGAAATATGCCAACAGGGAGATTGAAATAAGTCCTGAGTACCTTGTAATCAGGGGAATTAATTTTGTGCTGTTCATGAGATAAAATTTAAAAGTTCTACCATCGCACCTTTCGAAATCGAAAATAAAATTACAAAATATTTCTGAAAGAGATATGTAACGCTTTATTTATATTGCGGTTCCATTTATTTTACTTTGAAAGTCAACGATGCAACAAATATTGTTATTGCCGGAGCCGGACCAGCCGGAGCCACTGCTTCACTGTTTCTCTGCAAGGAAAAAATCCCGCATGTTGTTTTGGATAAAAGCGTT
>DATDOJ010000316.1:0-6198 GCA_035293345.1 Bacteroidia bacterium | reverse complement strand
AATGTTCGCCCGAGGAAAAGGTTCGAAGCGAGTTTGGCAGCGAGTGAACGGTCTTGTGCGCGTGAAACATTTTGTCCCTGCAGATAACCGGAGCGCGCATCTTTGAATTCATAGGTAGTGAAACCGTCTTTAAGCATGCGGTCGAGTTCTTCTTTATAAGCCGCAACAAGTTTGTCGGAATTGTCGGGATTGTAAATCGCGTATGAACCGAAGCCGCCAACTTTATCGAGAGGTGATGCCTGAATCCACGAACCGACACCATAACTGATTCCTTCTTTCTGGCGGATGCGCACGGCAAGACGTGAATTCAAAAATCCTCCGCCAAGCATGTAGTTGCCCATGATGAGCGACATGTAATCCGCATCATCATCGCGCAGTTCAATATTGTAGCCGCACAACATGGTTGCGTTAGCTTTGTCAGGCGTGTTGATTTTTTCCAGCTTCGCAGCAACATTAAAGAAAGGCGATTTGGCGCGTTCATATTTTTCTGCAGAAGTCCAGTTTGCAAGCATGGCATCGAGTGATGCTTTTATCGTTGTCGTATCAAATGCTCCGACAATTCCAACCGTGGCGTTGGCGCTGTTATAGAAACCTGTATAGAATTTTTTTACGTCATCGAGTTTGGCATTCTTGTACGCGTCAGCCATTTCCTCGAAGTTCATGCTGTAGCGGAAATCATTTTTCGGATAAGGATTGAGAATGCGCTGGGAAATGTTTGAAGCAATCGCCTGCGGGTCACTTTTCCGCTCTTCAATGGCGCTCAGGTTTTCCTGTACGAGCTTGTCGAATTCATCTGCAGGAAACGATGGCTGGCGAAGCACTTCTGTCACTAACTTCAACACGGCAACAAAATTCTCTTTCACGGTTTGTATGTTGATGCTGACCGTTTGTCCGCTTTCCGAAATTCCCACACTTGCTTTCAGCTTGTCGAACTCATCCTGAATCTGCTGGCGGGTTTTTGTTTTCGTTCCCTTGTTGAGCATGTCAGCAGCGAGGTCGGCAGCAACGGTTTTGTTTTGGAGCGATGTTTCTGTTCCGATGCGAAGTGTGATTTGTGCGTTTACCGAACTTCCGCGTGTTGACTTGTAAAGTAGCGCATACTTAGCTCCACCTGCAACGTTTCCGGTGCGGGTGCGTGAATCAATGTTGGCAGGGGAGGGGTCGAACGCTTCCGCTTCTCCAAGAGCGGCTTTGCCTTTGTAACTTTTCACTAATGCTGTCACATCCAGTGCAGCAGGAATTTCTGCGCGCTCCGGTTTTGAATCAGGAATAAAAACGCCCACTGTTCTGTTTGACGGCTTGATGTATTTTCCAATGACTGCATTCACATCTGCCGCTGTAACTTTCTCAATTCTGTCGCGCAGCAAAAACCACAAACGCCAGTCGCCCTGCGCAATGTATTCGCTCAGGTTAAGCCCGACACTGTTGCTGTTGTTGTATGTGAGGTCGAAGTTTTTCATGAACTTATTTTTTGCGCGGTCAACTTCCTCCTGCGTCACAGGATTCTTGACGAGGTTGTCGAGCAAATCGAGCATGGTCTTTTTTGCATCGTCAAGCGATTTGTCTTTAAGCACGTCATAACTGAAATACATATACCCCGGGTCTTTCAGCTCGAAAGAAAATCCGTAACCCGAAGTTGCCTTCTTAGTTTCAACCAGCGCTTTGTACAAACGACCTGACGGAGCGTTGGTGAGAATATCGGCAAGCAATTCAACGGAAGGATAATCCTCGTGCGAGCCACTGCAGATGTGATAGCCGCAGGCAGTCACCTGCACATCACCGACACGTTTCAACTCAACAAAACGCTCGCCATCCTGGGTTGGTTCAACCGTGTATGGTTCTTCGAGAGTGCGTGTTGGTTTAGGAATCACACCGAAGCGTTCGTTCACCCACTTGATGGTTTTTTCTTCGTCAATCTTTCCTGCCACAAGAAGTACTGCATTGTCCGGCTGATAATATTTTTTATAAAACGCTTTGAGGTTTTGAATGGGAACCCGCTCGATATCTTCCTTTGAGCCGATTGTTGATTGTCCGTAGTTGTGCCATATATAAGCTGTTGACATGACGCGTTCGTTCAGAACTCCGGAAGGATTGTTTTCTCCCATTTCAAATTCATTGCGCACTACGGAGAATTCTGTACGGAGAGCGGAGTCAGCAATGAAAGAATTAATCATGCGGTCGCTTTCAAGGTCGAGTGCCCATTTTAAATTCTCTTCCGATGCGGAAAATGTTTCAAAATAATTTGTGCGGTCGAGCCATGTTGTTCCGTTCGGTCGTGCGCCATGCGCAGTGAGTTCCTGAGGAACGTTCGGATGGTTGGTGGAGCCCTTGAACACCATGTGCTCTAACAAGTGCGCCATTCCGGTTTCGCCATAACCCTCGTGGCGCGAGCCGACAAGGTAGGTGATGTTGACGGTGATAGTCGCTTTCGACTGGTCGGGGAAAAGAAGCACTTTCATGCCGTTGGCAAGTTTATATTGTGTGATGCCTTCTACTGTTGCGCCTTTGGTGGGAAGGGGAAGAGCTGTTTGTGCAGTTGAAGATGCGATAAACAGAATTGCAATCGCTGTGATAAAAATGTTGCGGATGGTTTTCATTATTGATTATTTATTATTGATTAATGATTATTAAAAAAACACGGAGCGTAAAAGTAAATATTTTTTAACCTGTTGATTTGTTTTTTAGACAAGAAGGAAATAATGAAAGACACAGGATGTGTGGGCATAGATGAACTTTATTCCACATGTACGGAATCACACTGTCTTCAGCGATAGCAGGTAAAGCGTTACGCCCGTAAAGCAACTGACAAGAATGAAACTCACCCAAAGAGGCGGTGAAGTAAGCCAGATGCTTGTGCCAATGGCGATTCCCATGGATGATATGGACATGATTTTTCCTTTCATGGTAATCTTGCCTTCGCGGTAATTGCGGATGTGCACCCCGATGCTCCGGTGATTCATCAGCCAGTCGTAGAAGCGCTGTGAACTGCGCGCATAGAACCATGCGGCAATAATAAAGAACACCGTGCCCGGCATCAGCGGAAGCACCAGCCCTGTGAAACCCATGGCGACAAAAAAATGTCCCAGCCAGATGTTGGTTGTTCGTTTAATGCTCATTTCTTTTAGGGCGCAGCTTCATTCATTTGAATTATTAATCCTGTGAAAGGGGCTGCAATAATAAATAAAGAATAAAAAACCCCGCGAGTTTTCACCAGCGGGGTTTTGAAATCGGATAGGGATAATTATTTATCCAGAATCAGTTTGCGTGTCTGCAACACTCCGCTGCGTGTTTGCATCACAAGGAAATACATTCCGTTGTTGAAACGGCTGCCGTCAAATTCCACGGAGTAAATTTCTCCGGCTTGTGTTTCTCCGTCATAAAGGTTTTCAATTATTCTTCCGGTAACATCGAACACTTTCACGATTGCGAAATCATTTTCAGGAAGTGTGAATTGAATGGTGGTTGTGTTGGAGAAAGGATTCGGGAAGGCACCGATGTATTCCATTCCTTTTTGAATTCCCTCTGTCTCCAATCTTGTTTCTATGGGCCAGTTGCATGTCTTAACCATTCCGCAAGGTCCGAGCTGCTCACCGGGATGATTCAGGAAATGAGAATTGCCTTCAGTTTTGCCAACGCAAAGAGTCACAAACGGATTGGTGGCGCTTCCCGTTCCGTGACATATAATAACGCTCTTGTTATTATTACCGCATCTCACATCAATCACACAAACTCTCACGCTGTCTCTTGCGGTACAGAGGTTGGCATCGGTAACGGTGAGGTAATAAACCCTTGTTGCGGGCGGGCAAACATTATTAAGGAACTGTCCGCTGCCGAGGTTGGAATTGCCTGCCGTGCTCCATACACGGGAATATGGAGCAACACCGCCCGATATTGTGGATTGCAATTGTGTGCAGGAAGAATCAGCATAACCCTTGTAAACAATTTTGTTTGGTCCGGCATCAATGGTGAGTGACGGTGGCTGGGTTAATGTAATTGTTGAAGCAGCAGAATTACCACATTCATCAGAAACGGTTACCGTGTGCACTCCGGCACAAAGACCTGTTGCTGCAGCGGTGGTTTGCCCGTTATCCCAGAGATACGTTAATGACGATAAACAATTATCGGTTGCGTTTACGGTAGCGCTTCCGTCACAGCCGCCATGGCAGCGGATGTTAAACCCTCCATTGAAGGTTGGAGAAGTGAGGGTGGAAATTACAGGGGATGCATTGTCGTTGACCGTGATGGTTTGTGTTCTTGTGACTGAAGTATTGCCGCATGCATCTATGGCATTCCATGTTTTTGTCCGTGAACAGCCGGTAGTCACATCACTAAGCAATTGGATTGTTGCAGTTCCGCATCCATCCGTAGCAGTGGGTTCGGTGAACTGCGGTATAGGAGAACACTCTATGGTAATATCTGGCCCGGCCTGGCTAATTGTTGGTGCCTCTGAATCCATCACCGTGATGGTTTGTGAAACTGTGCTTGAAGTATTGCCACAAAAATCAATTGCACACCATGTTTTTGTTCGTGTATAAAGGACCGGACAGATTCCCGGTGTAGTAACATCACCCCGCAGCAGGATATTGGTGAACGAGTTTGTGCATCCATCATAACCCTGGGGTTGAGTGAACTCCGGTGTTGCAGGACATTCTATGGTCTCATCTGCTCCGGGAGGGAATATCTGAGGATCAAATGTGTCTTCTCTCGTGATGCTTTGCGATACGGAAGCGGTAGTATTACCACATTCATCAATAGCATTCCATGTTATTGTTCGTGTATAAGAGATAGGGGCACAGCTTCCCGGGATAGTAATATCACTCAGTTGCTGGACTGTTGCGATTCCGCATGCATCAGAAGCAGTGGGTGCAGTGAAGAATACTTGTACAATACCACATTCAAATGTCCAATTGGCACCGGGTAAAGTAGTCCATGTCGGAGGAGTAAAATCCTCGGAGCAAGAGCATTGAGCATTTGCAGAAATGCTGAGTATGACTGCAAAAAATAACATTGTGCAAGCACGAAACATCCTGTTACGCATTGCGGTGTAAAGATTTGTTTTCATTTTGTTTTTGGTTTTAAGGGTTAGATTAATTATTGATTTATTGATTATTATTTATTCAATATTAGTTTCCGGGTCTGCATCGCTCCGCTCCGGGTTTGCACCACGAGGAAATACATTCCCTTGCTGAAACTATTTCCATTAAAGGTAACAGCATAGATGTTTCCTGCTTCTGTTTCTCCGTCATAAAGATTTGCAACTATCCGTCCGGTGACATCAATGACTTTTACTGTTGCAAAATCATTTTCAGGAAGCCTGAACTCAATGATGGAGCTGTTGGAAAATGGATTGGGAGAAGCGAAGAGAAAGTTTTCTTCTTCTGTATCCTGTCCTTCAATCCGCGCGTTGCACGGACCGAGGTAATCGCCCGGATGGTTGGCGATGAAATTATTTGCTGCATTTTTGGCAATGCATATTGTAACCGATGGATTGCTTGCGCTGCCTGTCTGGTGACAGATTTTTGCTTTGTTCTTTCCGGCATTGCCGGTGAAGCAGCGCCCGTCAATGGCGGTGATGTGGAAGCAATCTGTGGCTGTGCATCCATTTGCATCTGTCACCGTAACGCAAACATCAGCATCGGCAAGAAGTGTAGCGTTAATAGTTGAGCTTCCTGAGCATGACGGAGCAGCAGGCGTGGTGCTGCCGCTGCCACAGATGTTGTTGGTGCAGGAGCCGCCTGTGAATAATTCATCGCCCGAAGAATTTACCTGGTTGCATTTAAGCGGACGGTTCAATGTCCATGAATAAGTGTAAGGTCCCGTTCCCCCGCTTACCACGGCTGTGCGGGTAGCAGTTTGCGTGGAAGCATAACCGAAAATGGTGGATACATTAGCGCCTGCCTCTACTGAAAGACCAGTTAAAACGGTAACATTAAATGAGCACGTGGAAGTGGTGCCGCAACTATCAATTGCCGTTGCTACCACTGCAGTGGTACCTGCAGGAAAGAGAGGTCCGGGAGGACTGGCACTTAGGCTGGCCAAACCAACTGGCGATGAAGCGGTGATAAAAGGGATATAGTAGCCACTGCAATTGCTTGCTTCTGCCGGAATTGTTACATCGCTGGGGCAATTAATCTGCGGTGGTGCTGCAGGAGTCACCGTTACATTAAATGTACAGGATGCAGTGCCGCAGCTATTGGT
>DATDOJ010000315.1:0-3110 GCA_035293345.1 Bacteroidia bacterium | reverse complement strand
GTGCTGATAAAATCTTACAGAAGAATTTTACTCTTAATTATTGCAACATTCCATTATTTTTGCCGCTCCTAAAACTATCGGTGATGTAGCTCAGTTGGTAGAGCATCGGACTGAAAATCCGTGTGTCAGTGGTTCGACTCCACTCATCACCACAGAAGACAATTGGCAATGTTCAAAAAAAAATAAATGAATACAACTCCTCCTTCAGGTTGCCGTTTCAATCATGTGATGCTGATTGATGACAACGACATTGACAACCTCATCAATTCGCGCATCATGACTTCGCATAATTTTGCAGCAGCCGTTGATGTAAAAACCTCCACGGAAAGCGCACTGGTTTCATTGCGGCTGATGACAGAAGAATCCGATAATCTCCCTTCCATAATTTTTCTTGACCTGCAGATGCCGGTGCTCGATGGTTTTGCTTTTCTCGATGAGTTTGAAACGATGAGTGATGCGGTAAAGAGCAAGTGCAAAATTGTTGTGC
Source organism: Bacteroidia bacterium (assembly GCA_035293345.1). GTDB lineage: Bacteria > Bacteroidota > Bacteroidia > AKYH767-A > 2013-40CM-41-45 > 2013-40CM-41-45. The sequence continues at coordinate 2,623 of DATDOJ010000315.1, read as the reverse complement.
TCTCCTCATCCATCAGCCCCGATGACATCAACCGTGCATCCACGCACAAATATGTCATCAAGTACATCAACAAACCGCTGAGCGAGATGTATCTTGATGCGATTACATTTTAACTGATTCCCCACCGGGCGGATTCTTTGCCTTTGCTCAACAGCGATTTTATCAACTCCACCAATGATTGTTGTAACAGGCGCTGCAGGATTCATTGGAAGTTGCCTGGTTAAAAAACTGAATGACGAACGTTACTTCGATTTGATTCTTGTTGATGATTTTTCCAATGCTCAGAAGAATAAAAATCTTGAAGGGAAAAAATTCACTGCCCTGATTCACCGCGATGAGTTCATCGCATGGCTCAGGCAAAATCAACGATTGGTTCAACTTGTGTTTCACCTTGGCGCAAGAACCGATACCACCGAATTCGATAAAAGTATTTTTGACCGGCTCAACCTGAACTATTCCAAAGATGTCTGGAACGGGTGCGTTGAGTTTGGCTTGCCGTTGGTATATGCTTCTTCGGGTGCGACCTACGGAAACGGAGAATCAGGTTACGATGACAACCACGCGTTGATTGAAAAACTCAAACCGCTGAATCCCTACGGAGAATCAAAAAACGATTTCGACCAATGGGCGCTGAAGCAGGAACGCACCCCATTCTTCTGGGCAGGACTGAAATTATTTAACGTGTACGGACCCAATGAATATCACAAGGGCAGAATGGCTTCCGTGGTTTTTCACGCGTTCAATCAAATCAGCGCGACCGGAAAAATGAAATTGTTCCGCTCGCATAATCCGAAGTTTAAAGACGGAGAGCAGCTTCGCGATTTTGTGTATGTGAAAGATGTGATTGACGTTTGTTTTTGGCTGATGCTTCACAGAAAAAATTCCGGCATCTATAATTTGGGAACAGGAACAGCAAGAACTTTTCTCGATCTAACCCGCAATGTTTTTTCCGGATTGAAAAAAAAGGAAGATATTGAATTTATTGACACACCCTCGGACATCCGCGACAAGTATCAATATTTCACCGAAGCGAAAATGGAAAAACTCAGAAGCGCCGGCTATGACAAACCCTTCACTTCACTTGAAGACGGAGTGGGTGAGTACGTGAAAGATTTTTTAGCGCAGGTAAAATATTTCTGACAAAGATTTTTCGGAATAAAAATTAAAATAAAAAATCCGTCCCGATGCATCGGGACGGATTTTAATTTTATACAACTTATTGCTGAAAGAGATTAATGCGCCACAGTAATTTTCCGTGTGGCTTCAAAGTCACCTGCGCGGATGCGGCACATGTAAATTCCGTTTTCGAGTTTGCTCACATCCAATGGAATCAGCAGGCGCGATGAATGACCTGAAGGGATTTTGTTTTCATATACCCTTTTTCCGTCCACTGAGAAAAGCGAAACAAGAACAACATCCTGAGTGTTTACATTGAGCTCAAGCATAGTGTTTTTACTGGCAGGGTTCGGATAAAAATCTCCTGCTCCTGCAGATGTTGGCACAATCTCCGTGACAGCCACATTCGGGTCGCGCTCTATGGTGGCGTTAATCATGAGGTCTTCTGTTTCGCGGTAGCGGTAAATAGCCCACGTATTGCCGAGCACTTCAAATGTGCGGTTCGAAATGGGCTTGGCTGTATCCCTGCCAAGTGTGATATTGTTCCCGCCCATGTGCCACGATAAATAAAAACTACCCGTGTCAATTTGAAGAGGAATGGAAAGCAGCACATCATTCCATGCGCCTGCCGTTACGGAAGTGGGAGGGATGTAAACAGAGTCGAGCAGTTGCCCGGGCAAACCGTTCGGTCCGCCACTTGCATTCACCATGGCATAAAATCCGTATGAACTGTCGTTGGATTCAATGAAGAAATGAAGCTGCTTCACGCGGCACGGATAAAAGGGCGGAACAAACTGCATCCCTGCGCCACCATCGCCTCCGCCCCAGCTTAAGCCCGCTCCGTCTGCGCCATTGTCATCGAATGAAAGGCGGATGTTTGCCGGAACAGTATCCACCACCACTATTTCATGAATGCCGACATTATTAGAGGCAACAATATCTCCGGCAAGCGAAGTGGTGGTTATCATTTTATACGTCCCAAGTGGCGTGGTAGCAGTAGTACTGAATGTGTTATTCATGGTGAGCACCTGCACCTGCGCAGGCGACAGTGCGTTGCTTACTGCATTATCCTGTGTCATGATGACGTTGGAACTATTCAGGATTTTGCAATTGACTCCGAAGGGTGACACGGAAACATTTCCTGTGTTCTTTACGGCAGCAGTCATCTGGAAGGGAATTGGCGTGGCGCGCGAAAGAAAAACTCCTCCCGAAATGAGGTTGTTGCTCCAATGCGCTTCCACATCGTTGACAACATAAGTGGTCGAAGGCGGGTAATAAAACTTCACCGCATAAGGAGTGGCAATGTAATATCCGCCAAGGTTGGGAGGGTTATACATCACCTGCAAACCGACATTACCTGTATTGTTCTCGATGCCTACGGTCATGAAGTTTCCTCCGTTAATATAAACTCCGGTTTGCACCCAATACTGAAACGTGATGGAACTGTCGTTCTTGTTGAGAATAATCTGGAACGAATTTGAGCCGATCCACGTTGGCGCTGTCACCT
>DATDOJ010000314.1:0-2420 GCA_035293345.1 Bacteroidia bacterium | reverse complement strand
GTGATTTATTTCCGGTGGTTCAATACGAGCTATCCGCAGTATGCAGGCGGCTGGAGCACGATGTTTCTGCAAGTGATTAGCTAAACTCCCGATTCAAAAAAAGAGCCGTGTCCGTCAGCTGACGGATGCGGCTTTTTTGTGGCGGCAAGTGCCATCATCGCCAAGCCGCTGACAATATTTGAGCTCCCGTAGAAGCGGAACACGTGTGTTTGCCCACCGCCAGCATTTTACTTTTACTTTTGTTCGCTCATCAAGAATCAATGACTGAAAGAAAAGTAAGAGTCCGTTTTGCTCCCAGCCCCACCGGTCCGATGCATGTTGGCGGGGTGCGCACGGCATTGTACAATTACCTGTTCGCAAAGAAACATGGAGGAGATTTTATCCTCCGTGTTGAAGACACAGACCGGGAGCGTTTTGTTCCCGGGGCGGAGGAGTATATTATTGAATCGCTCAAATGGTGCGGCATTGTTCCGAATGAGGGAGTTGGTTTCGGTAATGGAGAGTATGCACCGTATCGCCAGAGCGAACGGAAAAGTATGTATCGCAAATATGCCGAGCAATTGGTGGAAAGCGGACATGCTTATTATGCTTTTGATACTACTGAGGAGTTGGAAGAGATGCGCAACAAGATGCAGGCAGCGGGAGTTTCTTCACCGCAGTATAATTCCATCACCCGGCAAAACATGAAAAACTCTCTCATGCTTCCTGCTGATGAGGCGAAAAAAAGATTGGAAGCAGGAGAGCAATATGTCATCAGAATAAAAATGCCACGCAATGAAGAAGTGCGGGTGAAAGATTTAATACGAGGGCTTGTTGTTGTACACACAGCGCAGCTTGACGATAAAGTTCTTTTCAAGTCAGACGGAATGCCCACTTATCATCTTGCCAATGTGGTTGACGATTACCTTATGAAAATATCTCATGTGATTCGGGGGGAAGAGTGGTTACCATCAGCCCCGCTGCATGTTTTGCTTTATAAATATCTGGGATGGGAAGATGTTATGCCGGAGTTTGCGCATCTTCCTTTGTTATTAAAACCCGATGGTAACGGCAAACTCAGCAAGCGTGATGGCGACCGTCTCGGCTTTCCGGTTTTTCCATTGCAATGGACAGACCCGAAAACAAAAGAAGTTTCATCGGGCTACCGGGAGAAAGGATATTTTCCTGAAGCCGTTGTAAACATGCTCGCGCTGCTTGGCTGGCATCCGTCAACCAACCAGGAAATTTTTTCGCTCACGGAATTGATAGAACAATTTTCATTAGAGCGCGTGAGCAAAAGCGGTGCGAAGTTCGACCCTGAGAAAGCGAAGTGGTTCAATCAGCATTACTTGAGAACAAGAACAGACAAAGAGTTGGCAGAAATATTTATGGAAGAATTAAAGCAGAAGTTGGTCCCGATAAATATCGGGAGCGATTTGCAGTTGGCAAGAGTGCAGGGAATCTGCCGGCTGCTAAAGGAGAAAGCAAATTTCACAAATGAATTTTGGAAATTAGGGAGTTATTTTTTCATCGCACCGGAAAAATATGATGAAGAGGTTGTCAGGAAAAAGTGGAATGAAAAGAGTTCGGAATTTTTCAATAAGGTGAAAGAGAAATATTTTGCACTTGAAAAATGTTCGCACGATGAAGCAGAAAAGGTTTTCAAACAGACGGCAGAGGAGAGTGGAATTAAACCCGGAGACGTGATGCAGTTGTTCCGTGTGATTATCACCGGAGGTGTTGGCGGTCCGGCTTTGTTTGAAGTGGTTGCACTTCTTGGAAAAGAGGAGGTGGCAAAGAGAATTGAAGCGGCTGTGAAAAAATTCGGAAATTAAAATGGGCGTAATCAAAGTTTCAGGAATAAAAATATACGCTTACCACGGATGCATGCCCGAAGAAGAATTAATTGGCGGCTGGTATGAAGTGGATGTCGAAATAGAAGCCGATATAAATGCCGCGGTTAGTTCCGATAAACTTTCTGACACGGTTGATTATTCTAAAGTGAATGAAATTGTCAGAAGAGAAATGAGCATCCGCTCAAAACTTGTTGAGCATATTGCAGGAAGAATTGCAAAGTCATTGCTCAAAGAAATTTCCCGCATTGAAGAAGTGAAAGTGAAAGTGAGTAAGATGAATCCGCCTGTCAGCGGGGAGGTGGAAAGTTTCTCGGTTGAGATTAAAGAAAAAAGAAAATGAAGAAATTGTTTTTTCCTTTTTTCCTTTTTCCATTTTCCTTTTTCTCATTCGCGCAAACGGATTATAACAAATATGTTGACCCGTTCATCGGCACAGGCGGGCACGGACACACTTTTCCGGGAGCAACAGTTCCATTTGGGATGGTTCAACTTTCGCCCGACACACGCGATGACGGAAGCTGGGACGGCTGTGGCGGCTATCACTACAGTGATTCGCTCATGTTCGGATTTTCACACACACACCTG
>DATDOJ010000313.1:0-2919 GCA_035293345.1 Bacteroidia bacterium | reverse complement strand
AACAGGTGAAAAGGTCTTAATAAGAGAGGCATATAGAAGTTTGACAGCACTGGACAGCATGCAAGGCAACTGGAAAGCTGCGTATAAGCATAATAAATTGTTTAGTATTTACCGCGATAGCTTAGTGAATGAAGAGAACGCCCAAAAAGCTGTCCAGCAAAAAATGCAATATGATTACGATAAAAAAGTAGCGGTAGCAAAAGCGGAGCAGGATAAAAAAGATGTGGCAGCGCAACAACAAATTCAAAAACAGAAAATAATCCGGAACAGCATTATGAGTGGGTTGGCGGTGGTGCTTTTATTTTCCATAGTTGTTTTCGGTCAGAAGAAAAAAATCACTAAAGAAAAGCAACGCAGTGATAAATTGTTGCTGAATATTCTGCCATCAGAAGTAGCAGAAGAATTGAAACTGAAAGGAGAAAGCGAAGCGAAACAATTTGATGATGTTACGGTACTGTTCATTGATTTTGTAAACTTCACAGGAGCAAGCGAAAAGCTATCGCCAAAAGAATTGGTAAGCGAAATTCATCATTGCTTTACAGCGTTTGATGAAATCATCGGGCGCAACGGTTTGGAAAAAATAAAAACCATTGGCGATGCCTACCTTGCCGTGTGCGGCTTGCCTAATGCCGATGAGCAGCACGCAAAGAAAACAGTAATCGCCTCGCAGGAGATTTTGAAATTCATGAGTGACCGGAAAAAAGGAATGGTGCAAGATGGTTTGGGAGAGGTGAGAATAGGAATTAATTCGGGTTCGGTAGTAGCAGGAATTGTTGGCGTAAAAAAATTCGCTTACGACATTTGGGGCGACACAGTGAACATTGCAGCGCGCATGCAGCAAAACTGTGATGAAGGAAAAATAAATATCTCAGGAGCTACTTATGAATTAGTAAAAGATAAATTCAAATGCATCCATCGCGGAAAAATTGAAGCGAAGAATAAAGGAGAGATTGATATGTATTTTGTGGAACAACAGATTTAAAAAGTTTGGGAGACACGCCTATGAAAACTAAATTGAGCGGAGCGAAATCCGCCTTAGGAGGAAAGAAAAAATATTTTGATGCTGTCCAAATGGTAAGGGACATTCGTGATGCCATGTTCAAACAAGCAACCGACCGGAACTTTGACATAAAAGAATTTGACCGCATAAAAGAAAAGTGGACAAAACTTTTAGAGCAGCAGGAAAAAAGTACGGTTCATAACACAGGACTGGCGAAATAATTTTGCATTGGTGCAGAGAATTACAAAGGTTAAATCCCTGCTAAGCGGAAGTTCACCTTCCGTCTTTTTTATTTTTAGAACACGAGCGGATGTTGAAACGACTCCGCTCCGCAGGATTTGTAATCACCGCTTTAGTAAGATGGTAAAAGTCCTACTGAATCTTTTCCGGAAGAACGGTTATCCACATGCAATGTTGTAATGTTGCGCATTGAATAATGCAGCCAACAAATTATTTGTCTAATTTCGCATACACTTTTCAGTCATGATTCTGTCGCTTTCAACAGGCATAAAAAATATCAGGAAGATAATTCTTTTTGTTGGCGTTATCCTGCTTTCACAGGATGCTTCCGCCCAGTTCTATAACGGAATGCAGATGACGTTCGGCAAAAACCGGATGCAGTATGATGACAGGTTCTGGTCGTTTTACCGTCACCCGAATTTCGAAACCTACTATTACCCGGGAGGAAAAGAACTTGCCGGATATGCAGGCAGTGTCGCCCAAAACGATATTGACGAAATTCAAAAGCTCTATGACTTCACGCTGGAAAGTAAAATTCAGTTTCTCATTTTCAACAAGCTCAGCGATGCCAAGCAGAGCAACGTGGGATTCGAAAGCGATGAGACGCAGCAAAATAACATCGGGGGTTACACGCGCATCGTGGGCAACAAAGTGTTTATTTATTTTGACGGGGACCACGAAAACTTTCACCGCATGCTTCGTGCCGGCATCGCCCGTGTGATGCTCGATGAAATAATGTATGGCGGAGACATCCGCGAGCGCCTGCAAAATGCCGCGCTGCTTTTTATGCCCGACTGGTACGACAAAGGATTGGTGTCTTACATTTCCTATCCGTGGGATACAAAAATTGACAACCTCATGCGCGAAGGCGTGGTGTCGGGCAAATATTTCAAGCTCAACCGCCTCAGCGGAAACGATGCGCTGATTGCCGGGCATTCGATGTGGCGGTATATCGTGGAAACGTATGGCGAGACAGCCGTGTCGAACCTGCTGTATATGACGCGCCTCAACCGCAACATCGAAAGCGGGATGCAGTTTGTGCTCGGTGTTTCGCTCAAGACGCTTGTTGACAACTGGAAAGATTGGCTGCTCCTCCAATACGAGGATAAAGACAAAGAGCATCTCGCTCCGCAGGGAAGTCCTGTTATTAAAAGAACGAAGAGGCAAATTGTTTACAACCAGCTTCACACAAGCCCTGACTCTCGCCACTCGGTTTTTGTGATGAACGATTTGGGAAAATATAAAGTGAGGATGACAGACAATTCGAAACGCAGTACAAAAAGAATTCTCAAAGGCGGCTACCGTTCCTACGCGATGCAGACCGATGAATCGTTTCCGCTGGTTGCCTGGCATCCGTCAGGAAAAATCATCGGCATCATCAGGGAGCGCAAAGGAAAAATATGGCAGGGCACTTACACGCCCGACACAAAAAAATATGAGGAGACACGTTTGTTCAACTTCGAAAAAGTTCTCGACTTTTCTTATTCCGATGACGGGCAGTTGCTCGTGATGTCCGCTGTGCAGAAAGGGCAGTCGGATATTTTTGTTTTCAATCTCCGCTCCCGGACTTACGAGCAGGTGACGCATGATGCGTATGACGATGTGCAGCCGCGGTTTTTCAGGAACATGTCTTCCATTGTTTTCAGTTCGAACCGCACGAACGATTCGACAGATGCAAA
>DATDOJ010000312.1:0-3057 GCA_035293345.1 Bacteroidia bacterium | reverse complement strand
ACCAAAGCAGCCGATGAAGGACGCCTCGACCCGATTGTTGGGCGTGATAAAGAAATTGAACGCGTGTCGCAAATCCTCAGCCGCAGAAAGAAGAACAATCCGATTCTCATTGGTGAACCGGGTGTCGGCAAGTCAGCCATTGCTGAAGGGCTTGCGCTTCGTATCATACAAAGAAAAGTATCAAGAGTTCTTTTCGGAAAAAGAATTGTTACGCTTGACCTCGCTTCGCTTGTAGCCGGAACAAAATACCGCGGACAGTTCGAAGAGCGTATGAAAGCCGTGATGAACGAACTCGAAAAATCTCCTGATGTAATTTTATTCATTGATGAAATACACACCATCATCGGTGCAGGCGGTGCTTCGGGCTCTCTCGATGCTTCCAATATGTTTAAGCCCGCTCTTGCACGCGGAGAAATTCAATGCATCGGTGCAACAACTCTTGATGAGTATCGCCAGTACATTGAAAAAGACGGAGCGCTCGACCGCAGGTTCCAGCGCGTTCTTGTCGAGCCGGCTACCATTGATGAGTCAATTGAAATTCTTAAGAACATCAAAGACCGTTATGAAGACCATCACAACGTCAACTATACTCCTGAAGCTATCAAAGCATGTGTAACTCTCACTTCGCGTTACATCACCGACAGGTTCCTTCCCGATAAAGCCATTGACGCATTGGATGAAAGCGGTTCGCGTGTTCACATCACAAACATTCATGTGCCGGAGAACATTGTAAATCTCGAAGCGCGCGTCCAGGAAATCAAGACGGAAAAAAATAAAGTGGTCAAGAGCCAGAAGTATGAAGAGGCAGCACGCCTCCGCGATACGGAGAAGCAATTAATCGAGCAGCTCGAAAGCGCGAAAAGAATTTGGGAAGATGAAACCAAGAGTCAGCGCTATACGGTCAGTGAGCAGGATGTTGCTGCTGTTGTTTCCATGATGACAGGCATTCCTGTGTTCCGCATTGCGCAGGCAGAAAGTTCGCGCCTTGTGAAGATGAATGAGGAACTCAGCGGCAAAGTAATCGGGCAGGAAGAAGCAATCAAGAAAGTTGTCCGCGCCATTCAGCGTAACCGCGCAGGATTGAAAGACCCGAACAAACCCATCGGCACATTTATTTTCCTCGGACCTACAGGCGTTGGTAAAACAGAATTAGCTAAAGTTCTCGCCCGCTATCTCTTCGACACCGATGATGCACTTGTCAGAATAGATATGAGTGAATACATGGAAAAGTTTGCCGTGTCGCGTTTGATTGGCGCTCCTCCCGGATATGTGGGTTATGAAGAAGGCGGACAACTGACAGAAAAAGTAAGACGCAAGCCATACAGCGTTGTGCTGCTCGATGAAATTGAAAAAGCGCATCCTGATATTTTCAACCTCCTCCTCCAGGTGCTTGACGAAGGAACGCTCACCGACAGCTTGGGGCGCAAAGTTGATTTCAAAAACACCATCATGATTATGACCTCCAACATCGGCTCGCGTCAGTTGAAGGACTTCGGTCAGGGTGTCGGCTTCTCTACCACTGCAAAGCAAAGCGCCACGGACGAATATTCGCGCAGCGTTATTGAAAGTGCATTGAAGAAAGCGTTCGCTCCTGAGTTCCTTAACAGAATTGATGATGTGGTTATCTTCAACGCCCTCGATAAAGACGACATCTTCAAGATTATTGATATTGAAATGGTGAGTGTTTACAAACGCATTGAAGCGCTCGGGCTTAAATTAACGCTCACCGTTGAAGCGAAAGAGTTTCTTTCCGATAAAGGATTCGATGCCAACTTCGGTGCGCGACCGCTGAAGCGCGCCATTCAGAAACATCTCGAAGACATGCTGGCTGAGGAAATCATCAAATCGGGATTGACGGAAGGCGATACGATGGAAGTTACGTTCGATAAAGAGGCAGCAGCGCTGAAAGTGAATGTTGTGAAAGCGGTTGCTCCCGCCCCGCCTCCGGCTAAAGCATCTTCCCGGAAAAAGAAGGAAGAGAATAACAACCACTGAATTTAAATCCCCTGAGAAATCGGGGGATTTTTTTTTAAATATTTTTTGGAGCCAAACATTTTTCCTCTCCCCAACTCCACGCCCGCCATCCACTCCGCTTCTCTCCGTTACTGTCGGGGCTATGCAAGCCACTCTCCGAATTCTAATTCACCACAAAAAAGCAAAACCCCGACTGCGTTCCGAACGCGGTCGGGGTTGGGTTTCAAAGCAATCCGTTAATATTATTTTGTCCTAGTATATTCATAATATCTATTTGGGAAATCTCCTACTCTAGTAAGTAATAATTTACCCTCTTTATCCAATGTAATCGAAAAATTAGTTGCAGGCGGAATAACACCGGATGAGCCAGTCATTCCAGTATATTGCCCTCTGAATTTTCCATTAAAAAAAACTAAATAAGAACCGTTAGTTGAAATTGCATACTCACCAGTAATAAATTTTACTCCATTATTGTCCTGAACGATTTTACATGGTTGAATCGGTTTTCTACTTCCATTAGAAACAAATACTCCATTCCAATTTCCAATTAATACTAAACACCTGTCTTTGCTTACATTTATTCCTTTAGCTTTCGCAATAGAATCAATGATCATTTTTTCAGACTCTATTTCTTCGGTAGTTGGTTCATGGTCATCAATTTTAAATTTACGTGTTTTTGCAATTGGCCGCATTTCATTTTTATCTATTTGCTCTGTCTTATTATTTTCAGCCATCTGTTTGGTTTTGTCGCTACTCTGATCGCTAATAACAATTTTATTAATTAAATTTCTTTTGACTTTCTTTAATTCATCATTTGGCTGTAACCTCCAGCCGTCATTATACATAGCAAAATTTACGGATAAGTTTATTAAATCATTTTCATTCAAACCAAAACATTTTCCGAATGGAGTAATATTAGTCCTTCTTAAATTAAACTCTACTCGGGCGCTTTTATTGTGTTCGTTTGACATAATACCTGTAACAGAATTAAATTCTATATCACACACACGAACATCCTGTCCATATTGCAAACCAACACCAGTACCAAAATCCTTTTCTCCATAATGATATGGGTCACTACAG
>DATDOJ010000311.1:0-8156 GCA_035293345.1 Bacteroidia bacterium | reverse complement strand
CACACGCAAGTGGCTTGGCATCAACATGTATTTATTCGGAGATGCCGGAGCCATTAATTACAACTCCCCCGATGAGGCGCTTGCATTCGGTGACATTCGCGCAGACGCAGGAGTGGGAGTGACGGCAACTATAAAGAAATTCGGACCGCTGCAAACGGTGAAACCGTTTACCATCCGATTTGATATGCCGCTGCTGCTGAGTCATACACCTGCCGTGAAGCCGGATTATTTCGGGTTCAGGTGGGTGGTGGGAATCGGGAGAACGTTTTAATTCAGAATTCAAAATACACAAGTAAGAATGAAAAAAATATTTCTGTCATACGTTACTTGTTTTTCCTTTGCGTTTGGATTTGCTCAGGATAAAGCAGAGCAGTTTGAAAAAGCAAAACAGCTTCGCGCTGATGATAAGTTCGATGAAGCGCTCACAGCTTTTCAATCACTGCTGAACAATGATTCTTCCAATATCGAATACCTGCACCACACTGCCTACCTGCTTTGCAAAATGGGCAACAGGAAAAAAGAAGAAACGGAAAGACAAAAATATTTTCGCCAGGCAGAATATTTATCTAAGAAAGCAATCGCTATCAACAGCAACAGTGCAGACGCTCACTATACGTATGCACTTGCTCTTGGACGCATCAGCGAGAACGCTGGCTCCAAACAGAAAATATCGAATGCGAAAGTTATAAAGGCAGAAGGTGAAAGAACCGTTATTCTTAATCCGAAACATGCAGGAGCATATCATCTTCTCGGACGCTGGCACAGAACTGTTGCCGGTTTTAACACATTAGAAAAAATTTTGATAAACACTTTGTTTGGCGGTGTGCCGGAAGGCGGCTCCTATGACAAAGCTATTGAATGTTTTGCCAAGGCAGTAGAGAACGAACCGGGATACATACTTCACATCTATGAACTTGCGGTATCTTATTACGATCGCGGAAATGCAAATGATGATGTGTACGCAATGGCATGGTTGAAGAAAGCCATCACCATGCCGTTAAGAAGCGAAGACGATAAAGTTACGCTTTCCAGATGCAATGACCTTTTGAAAAAGCTGAAGTAATTTTTTACTTAGCCGAAAATATTCTGTGAGCCACGACAAACGCCCCCTCGCTTTTCTGATTCTGATATTTCTTGCCATTATCTGGGGAAGTTCATTCATCCTGATGAAGCGCGGGCTGGAGCAATTCACACCTCCACAGGTTGCTTCCATCCGCTTGACGGTGGCATTTCTTTGCCTGCTACCGTTTGTCATGAGGGATGTGAAAATGATTCCGAAAGAGAAATGGAAGTTCATCGCAGTCAGCGGAATTTTCGGTAATGGCATTCCGGCATATCTGTTTACAGCAGCGCAAACCGTTGTGTCGAGCGCGCTTGCCGGAATTCTCAATTCCATCACACCGCTTTTCACTATGCTGATTGGATACTTTTTCTTTCAAACAAAATTTTCTTTCCTGAGAATCACCGGAGTCATAATTGGTTTAGCGGGAACAGTTTACTTAATTGCGATGAACTCAGGCGGAAAATTTTCTGCAGATGTTCCTCATGTTCTCCTGATAGTTCTCGCAACACTGTGTTATGCCGCAAGCGTAAATGTGATTCGTCATCGTCTTTCCGAAGTGGCTTCAAAACACATTGCCGGCTTTGCTTTATTTTTTGCAGGACCGCCCGCAGCAGTGCATTTGTTTACAACTGACTTTGTCGGGAGAGTTTCTTCCGGTTCACCGGCACTGCTCAGTTTCATGTACATCTGTCTGCTTGCGGTTTTCGGAACATCAATCTCGATTGTAATTTTTAATTACCTGATTAAAATATCAGGAGCATTATTTGCAGCATCATGTACGTATCTTATTCCGGTTGTTGCCATCCTGTGGGGGTATGCTGATAATGAAACACTGGGTATATCATTATTTATCGGCATGGCTATGATTCTTGCGGGGGTTTATTTAATCGGGCGTAATCTTTCTTTACCAAAAAAATAATTTCGGATGAAAATAATAATCATCAACGGACCAAACTTAAACCTGCTCGGAAAACGGGAACCGGAAATCTACGGCTCCGAAAGTTTTGAGAACTATTTTGAAAAGCTGGAAAAAAAATTTCCTGAAATTACACTTGAATATTTTCAAAGCAACGTAGAGGGAGAAATCATCAACAAGATTCACGAAACAGGATTCAGTTATGACGGCATCATTATTAACCCGGGCGGATACACACATACTTCCGTAGCCATTGCCGATGCTATCACATCCGTAAAGACATTGGTGGTTGAGGTTCATATTTCCAATATCTTTGCGAGAGAGGAGTTCAGAAAGAACTTAATTACAGCCGCGGCAGTAAAAGGTGTAATCTCAGGTTTCGGATTGGAATCATACGCTTGGGCTGTTCTGACATTTAAAAAAAGTATCTCTTAATTTATTTCACATCCTGATTATTTATATGGTATCTGGCGTCACCATAAGCGATTTGATTCTTGCCCCGATTTATCTCTTCATCATTTTCATGATTGCCAAGAGGATTGTGGCAAACCGCATTGAAGCAGAACCATGTTATAAATATTTTATTCCCGGATTATTTGCCAAAATGTTTGGTGGAATCGGTGTTTGCCTGATTTACATGTATTGGTACGGTGGTGGCGACACTATCGCTTATTTTCATGATGTGAAAGTTATGGCAGAGCTTTTATATACCGATCCGGCAAGTTTATTTTATTTTACTACTCAGGAATCTTTTTCATGGATTGATTGGTCATTGATAACATTAAACCTTGGCGACTATCCGATATACTCGAGAGATGAACATGCCTGGTTTGTAGTCCGGTGTTCCTGGTTTTTTGCATTACCTGCATTCAGTTCATTTCTTGCTACTGTCATTCTGCTCAATATTATCACTTTCATTCCTGTGTGGAAGCTTTATAAAGTTTTTATCAGGGAGTTTCCGAATCTCCAGCGTGAATTTGCCATCACAGTTTTTTTTATTCCTTCGGTTGCCTTTTGGGGATCGGGGCTGCTGAAGGACAATATCACCTTCTCGGCAGTTTGTTTATACTCACATGCTTTCTACAGCATATTGATTTTAAAACGAGGTTACCTGATTCATATACTTCAGATTTATTTCAGCTATTATATACTCACGTCTATTAAGCCGTATATCTTTTTTGCGTTGCTGCCCGGTTCCATATTATGGATGGCAAGCATCGGCTTGAATAAGTTCGATAACCGGTTAGTCAGGAATGTTACCGCTCCTGCCTTGCTTGTTCTTGCCGGTCTTGCCGGTTATTTTGTGTTATCGCAGATGGGAGATAAGCTTGGTGGCTTAAATGTTGACACGGTGCTGGAAAAAGCCGTTGCCACACAGCAGGATTTAAAGATGGATTATTACGGGGGCAATTCTTTCGACATCGGAGATTTCGAAGCCACACCAACCAGCATGCTTTCCAAAGCGCACCTTGCCATTTCCGCAGCTTTGTTCAGACCGTTTCTGTGGGAGGCAAGAAATCCGGTTATGCTGATTTCTGCTGTGGAAAATTCCATATTACTTATTTTTTCAATTTACATTTTATTTAAAGTCCGCGTGATCTATATCTTACGGCTGATGATGCGTCATCACCTGCTCCTGTTTTCACTTGCTTTCAGTTTATTTTTTTCCTTCGGAGTGGGGTTGTCAACGTCAAACTTCGGAAGTATGGTCAGGTATAAAATTCCCGCAATGCCGTTTTTCCTGGCTTCGCTTATCATTGCAAGGGAAATTATTTTAAAAGAAAAAGCTGCCAAGGAAGATAAACCGCAGCCGGAATACAACCCGGCACTCACCTGAAATCATCGTTCATAATTTACGCTTCAGGCAAATAATTTACATTTCCTTTTACCTAATTTTGCAACTGTGAAAATCAGGATAGGAATAATTTTTGGCGGCTCATCACGCGAGCGTGAAATCTCGTTTGCAGGCGGCAGAACGGTTTATGACAATCTCAATAAATCGTTATTCGAACCGGTTCCGCTTTTCATGGACAGCTTCAGAAACTTTGTGTTGCTCGACTGGCAATATATTTACAAAGGGAGCATTCGTGACTTCTATCCCCCGGTGAATTTTATTCCATCTTCTACTAATGAATTCCAGGTATATGCTGAGTCAATTGCTCAGGAAGATTCTTCACTTGCTGAAAGAATGATTCACGACATTGGAAAAAAAATTAATCCCGATGAACTGAGTTCACTAATTGATTTTGCATTCCTGTGCCTTCACGGTCCTTACGGAGAAGACGGACGCATTCAAGGGTTGCTCGAATCGTATGGAATACCCTACAGCGGTTCGGGAATTTTTGCTTCTGCATTTGGAATGAACAAAGCGCTTCAGAAAAAATTGTTGGCAGCAGCAAAATTTGAAAGTCCGGCATACATAACCGTGAAACGCGAAGAGTTAAGGGATAAAAATATTTTCGGAAATATTTTTTCGCAAATAAAATCGCGCATAAATTTTCCGTGTGTGATTAAACCAGCCACCCAGGGTTCATCCATCGGGGTAAGTATTTTGGAAAAACCATCGGAAGAAGAATTAAGATTAGCGGTTCATAAAGCATTTTTTATTAAAGAAATTAATGCAACGCACTGGAGGATATTAAGTGCCGGGCAGCAGATTGAACATATCCGTTTACTTACCGATATCAGGGAGGGAATAGGAATGCCGGTTGTTGCCGTGTCGGCAGATGCGGAAGAAAATAAAATAATTTTTCATCCTGAAGAGTTGCTGTTATTCATCAACGAATATTTTTCTTCGAATTCGGAAACCTTATTGCTTGAAGGCACTGACTCCGAAAGCGAAGTCATCATTGAGTCGTTCATCAGGGGAAAAGAATTTTCATGTATCATAATCAGGAATGTAAACGGTGAGCCGCTCGCCTTGCCGCCAACAGAAGTCAGGAAGGGAAATAATTTTTTCGACTACCGTTCAAAATATCTTCCCGGCTTGTCGCGCAAAATCACCCCGATTGATTTGCCCGAAACGAAAATAGAAAACATCAGGAAGGAATGCGACCGGCTTTTTTCGACTTTCGGGTTTAATGTTTATGCTCGCATTGACGGATTCATAAAAGATGATGGAACAGTTTTTCTCAATGACCCGAACACCACTTCCGGCATGATGCCCTCATCCTTCTTTTTTCACCAGGCGGCTGAAATCGGTTTAAATCCTTCGCAGTTCCTCACGTATATTATCCGCACATCAGTACTTGAACAAATTTCACTTCAGAAAAATGCTTTGTCATTTCCCGGCTTGCTGAAGAGGTTAGACCATGATTTGGAAAATTTTAAATCGGTACAGAGTAAGAAAATAAAAGTTGCTGTAATTCTTGGCGGCTATTCTAGCGAACGCCACATTTCTGTGGAAAGCGGAAGAAATGTTTTTGAGAAACTTTCTTCATCAGAAAAGTATGAGCCGTTCCCTGTTTTCCTCACAGGCAAAGGCAGCGCGCATAAACTTATCCGGATTCCTGTGAATATTTTGTTGAAAGATAACGCTGACGACATCAGTGATAAAATCTCTCATTTTAAAATTCATCCGGTAACGGAGAAAATAGTACGGGAGTGTGCAGCGTTATCTGAAAAATATTCAGCCGAAGGTAATGTGTTTTCTCCTTCTGAAATTTCTTACGAAGAATTGGCATCACTTGCCGATGTTGCTTTCATCGCTCTCCACGGAAGACCTGGTGAAGACGGAACGGTTCAGAAAAATCTCGAAAGGGTTGGAGTACCTTATAACGGTTCGGGACCCGAAACATCTTTAGTCACTATTGATAAATTTAAAACGAACGAGCAGCTTGCCTCATTCGGGTTTTTGACTGCGAAACATTTTTTGGTTGAAAAGGACAAATGGAATTCAGGCAAAGACAAAATCCTGCCGGAGATATTCAGTGGTTATCATTTTCCGTTCATTGTCAAGCCGGTTGATGACGGATGCAGTTCGGCAGTGAAAAGAATTTCAACCGGGGAAGAATTAATTTGTTATGCTGATTCTGTTTTCAGAGAGGATGAAAAAATTCCTGAGTCATCCTTGCAGATACTTAACCTGAAACCCAATGAAGAGTTTCCGATAAAAAAATATTTTTTAATTGAAGAACTTATAGAGAAAAATGACGCGGTACACTTTCTTGAAATTACCGGAGGGCTTCTTACGCGTTACAATGAGCATGGCGAATTGGAATATGAAATCTTCGAGCCGTCAGAAGCGCTATCTGAAGGCGATGTTCTTTCACTGGAAGAAAAGTTCCTGGCAGGCGAAGGACAAAACATTACACCTGCACGATATTCAAAAGATGCGGAGGAGAACAGAAGAATAGCCGCTCTTGTTAAGGAAAAACTGCTCGCTGTCGCCGTGGCATTGAATATTGAGGGCTACGCACGCATTGATGCTTTTGTCCGCGTATATAGAAACAATGAAGTTGAGGTAATAATTATTGAAGTGAACTCGTTGCCCGGTATGACTCCCGCCACATGCATTTTCCATCAGACCGCACTAAGCGGCTACAAACCGTATGATTTCATTGACAGAATTCTCGATTATGGAATCCAGCGCGGCAAAAGAAAAGGCATCAGCGAAAAAGTGATTTGAAGATGAAAGACGTGACGGCTTTTTTTAGAAGCAAACTTTTTTTAATTAATCTTGCCATCGCAGCCGCAGTGATATCCGCCATCTTCTGGTTCACATATTTGTGGCTCGACAATTACACTAAACACGGAGAAAATATTTCAGTACCGGATTTAAGAGGAATGAAAGTTAAACAAGTAGATTCATTGGTTTCAAACCTACATCTGCAATTTGCAGTCGTGGATTCTGTGTATCTTCCGGATTATTCCAGAGGAACAATTGTCGAGCAAGACCCGCTGCCACGCGCAAATGTCAAGGAGCATCGCACCATTTACCTCACTGTTAATTCAGGAATACCGCCCAAGGTTCAGATGCCTAATCTCATTGATGTTTCACTGAGACAGGCAGAAGCCATACTTCAAACCTACGGATTGATGGTCGGGGAATTTTCTTACAGGCACGACCTTGCGAAGAATGCCGTGCTCGAACAGAAATTCCGTGGCAGAGATATAAAACCCGGAACGTTAATCAGCCGCGGCAGCATTATTAACCTTGTGCTGGGCGATGGAATAGGAGCAGGTAAAGTTGAAGTTCCGTCTTTGATTGGTCTTACAAAGAGCGAAGCTCTTTTTGTTCTCAAAGGTTCTTCACTTAACGCGGGTGCGGTTATATTTGATGAAACTGTCCGGGATTCTGCCAACGCAATAATCTATAAGCAATTTCCGTTACCTTCGGACAGCGCAACGGTGAACGAAGGAGAAACAATAGATATTTACCTTACACATAAAACTTCAAAGATTCCCGATTAACTATGATACAGAAAAAGAAATATTTCTCTTTACTTATTTTTTTCTCCGGTGCAATCCTGTTTGAGTTACATGCACAGGAATCGGTTGTCCCTCTGCAATCGAATCCTGTTATTAAGCGCGAGCTTTTAAAAATTAAAGAGGGAAATATCAGTGCGCTGAAAGCTGCAGATGCAATTGGCGATACGTTGTCGCTTCCATTTATTGATGATTTTTCATACACCGGAATTTATCCTGACCAGGCACGCTGGACAGACAGCGCAGTTTTTATTAATAATGATTTTCCGGTTAATCCTCCGACACTCGGAGTTGCCACATTTGACGGTATAAATAAATATGGAGGACAGTATAACCCTTCCCTGACATCATACGGAGTTGCAGATACGCTCACATCGAAACCGATTGATCTCAACTATCCCAATGACACCACCATCTGGCTGAGTTTTTTTTATCAGCCGCAGGGATTGGGAACCAATATGCAAATACGCGATTCGATTTACCTTGAATTTTTCGGCAGCGATTCAGCATGGCATTTTGCATGGAGTAAAAAAGGTTCGCCCACAACTCTTCCGTTCGCACAGGCAATGATTAACATCCGTGATGCCATCTACCTTTTCAACGGATTTCGTTTTCGGTTCCTGAACAAAGCAGCACTTTATGCAATGCATGACCAATGGAACTTGGATTATGTTCGGCTTGACACAGGTCGTTCTGCGGCAGATACGGTCATCGTCAATGACGTTGCATTTGTAAAAAGAGGTTTGTCTG
>DATDOJ010000310.1:0-12218 GCA_035293345.1 Bacteroidia bacterium | reverse complement strand
GCG
Source organism: Bacteroidia bacterium (assembly GCA_035293345.1). Classification (GTDB taxonomy): domain Bacteria; phylum Bacteroidota; class Bacteroidia; order AKYH767-A; family 2013-40CM-41-45; genus 2013-40CM-41-45. The sequence continues at coordinate 12,215 of DATDOJ010000310.1, read as the reverse complement.
AAAGATTATTCCAATGCAACTTTCACGCAATTCAACAACAACCGCGCAGTGATTGCCCAGCGTCTCGGTGATGACGGATACGGGCTGACTCAGCAGGATGTGCTCACCTACTCTTTCATGTCTGCTTACTCAGGAGCTAACGCCAACAGCATTAAACTCGACCAGTTCCCGAAAATTCCGCTGCCCAACTGGAGAGTTACGTATGACGGATTAGGCAAACTGAAATGGGCGCAGCAATTTGTTTCGCAGGTAAACCTGAGTCACGCTTACCGTTCCACGTACAGTGTGAATTCATTTACAGGAAATCTCACGCATGCCGAATCGAAAGGAACTGCTCGCGACATAAACGACAACTTTATTCCGAAGTATGACATCCAACAAGTATCCATCTCCGAACAATGGGGACCGCTTCTTGGCATTGACATCACCTGGAAAAACAGTTTGCAAACACGGCTTGAAATAAAACGCGACCGGACAGTTTCGCTGAGCTACTCCAACATACAGGTGACGGAAGTCCGCGGAGAAGAATATGTCATCGGTGTCGGATACCGGATCAGGAATTTCAAACTTCCTTTCGGGCTGGGAGCAAAAAATTCAAAAAAGAAAAACGACCTGAATCTGAAAGCCGACTTCAGCATCAGGAATAATTACACCGTCATCCGCAAACTCATCGAAGGACTCAACCAGCCCTCAGCAGGAAACCAGACACTTTCTATAAAAACCTCTGCTGATTATGTATTGAACGAACGCCTCAATCTCCGCCTCTTCTACGACCAGACCATCAACGAACCGTTTGTCTCTTCTTCTTTCCCGACATCAAATACAAACATTGGATTAAGTTTGCGCTTTACGATTGCGCAGTAGGAATGGTATCGGGGAACCGTAATACGAAGGGAACACAAACATTAATAGCATGACAAAATAAATTGGCAATGGGCAAAAGGCAATTCGCAAAATAACTTTGCGGGAAGCCCGAAGCATTCTCATAAAACCCTAAACTCTAAACTCTAAACTGTTCCATGAACATTCCTGATAATCTACGCTACACCAAAGACCACGAATGGCTGAAAGCCGATGGCAATATTGCCACCATCGGTATTACGGATTTTGCCCAGGGCGAACTGGGCGACATTGTTTTCATTGACATCGGCTCGGTCGGAAAATCACTGGCTGCCGGAGAAATTTTCGGAACCATTGAAGCGGTGAAAACCGTTTCGGATTTGTTTATGCCCGTGAGCGGAAAAGTGATTGAAGTGAACCCTGCCCTCGATAAAAATCCTGAGTCGGTGAACAAAGATGTTTACGGAAACGGATGGATGATTCGCATCGAGCTTTCCGATGCAGCGGAAGTTAATGCACTGCTTTCTGCCGAAGAATATAAAAAGCAAATCGGGGCCTAATTTTTTCTTTCATGTTTCTTCGTTACCTGTATCCCTCGCTGCTGTGGGCTACGTTTATTTTTCTGCTGACATTTACTTCAGGAAAAGAATTCCCCGAAGTGACGCTGATTAGTTTTGATAAATTGATTCACGTTTTTTTATTTACCGTGCAATCATATCTTTTAATGCGCGGGTTCATCAGGCAGTCAACGGTGATGCCGCTTCGCTATAGCCCTGTGATTTTCTCATTGCTTGCTTCTGCTTTTCTTGGCGCTGTCACAGAACTGATGCAGGCGTATTTGCTTGCCGACCGGGCAGGAGATATTTATGATTTCATCTCCAACTGCATCGGTACGGGCGCAGGTGTGGTGATTTTTGTGTTACTTTACGGTAGGTCGGATTATGCAAAGCGGTAAACATAAAGTTGTAGTTGCAATCACGGGCGCCAGCGGTTCACTGTACGCTTTCCTGCTCCTGAAAAAATTAGAGCAACTGAAGGAACAGGTGGATGATATTGGCATCATCATGTCATCCAATGCCAAAACCGTTTGGCAGCATGAACTGTCCGACAGCGGCTACGAAAAATTTCCTTTCCGTTTCTATGACAACAGCGACTTTCATGCTCCGTTCGCTTCCGGCTCGGCACGGTACAACATCATGATTGTGTGCCCGTGCTCCATGGGAACGCTGGGAAGAATTGCTTCAGGAATTTCCAACGACCTCATCTCGCGTGCTGCCGATGTGATACTGAAAGAGAGGCGCAGGTTGATTCTTGTTACGCGCGACACTCCGCTCAACTTAATTCACATCAATAATATGAAAACAATAACGGAAGCAGGAGGAATCATCTGCCCCGCCTCCCCTTCATTTTACAGCCACCCTGCTGATATTAACGCTCTCGCACAAACCGTCATTGACCGCGTGATTGACCTTGCGGGGTTTTCACACGACACCTACAGGTGGAATGAGCAATAAGCATCCTGAAGTATCGGGAGCTATATAAAAATTGTTTCAGAAAAGCAAGAAAAATTATCAACCGAGCAGTGAAAGAATTTCTTAAAATATTTCTTGACTCGTTTCGTTAGACCTCTTACTTTAGCGCTTCGAAAAAAATATCAGCCATGCTTGAATACACAAAAAAAATTCTCACCAAGGTTAGTTTCGACAGAACCCTTTTCCGCAAAGAACTTTCCAAAGCTGTCCGGTGGCTGAAGAAAGATGAACTGCGAATGTTAAAAGTGTGGTGCATCACAACGTTCGGCAGCTACTACCGCGATGTGATAATGGAAGTGTTTAAGAAGTTTCATTGAGAATTAGTTATTCGGTTATTGGTTATTGAGTTATTAAGTGAACGAATAAATAATAACTCAATAACCTACTAATTTTTTCCTGCAAACTCAATATTCCTCTTCAGCCCACGGAAGCCGGCTCGCTTCACTGCCGAGTTCTTAAATACTTTTTCAAAGACCTCTTCTGTAATTTCTTTCCAGTCGCCAGGTTTCATGCCGAGTAATTCCTCTGACGGCACAAATTGTTTTTCATGGTGCGGCTTGGAGAAACGGTTCCACGGGCACACGTCCTGGCAGATGTCGCACCCGAAAACCCAGTCCCGGAATTTTCCTTTCATCGAAGGAGGAATGGGAAAATTTTCTTTGAGTTCAATGGTGAAATAGGAAATGCATTTGCTTCCGTCAACCACTTGCGGTTTGATGATGGCATCCGTAGGGCAGGCATCAATGCAGCGGGTGCATGTTCCGCAGAAATCTTCGATGGGATTATCGTATTCCAGTTCAAGGTCGAGAATAATTTCTGCCACGAAAAAGAAAGAGCCGCTTTGTTTGTTGATGAGGTTTGAATTTTTCCCAATCCATCCCAGCCCGCTCTTTGCCGCCCATGCTCTTTCCAACACCGGAGCGGAATCAACAAAGCACCGCCCGTTTACATCACCGGTTTTTTTGCGGATGAAATGCAAAAGCTCCTTAAGCTTTTCTTTGATGACGAAATGATAATCCTTTCCATAAGCATACTTTGAAATTTTAGGTCGGAGTTCGGAGTTGGAAGTTCGGAGACGCGCATTCTCTTTATTTTTTACTGTCTCCGAACTCCGAACTCCTGTCTCCAAACTATTTTCAGGATAGTAATTATACAGAAGGCAGATGACCGACTTCGCTCCGTGCACTAACTTTCGCGGGTCGAGGCGGAGGTCGAAGAAATTCTCCATGTAGTGCATGCTCCCGTGCATGTTTTGTGTGAGCCATTGTTCGAGTCGCGGGGCTTCTTCTTCGAGAAAGTCCGCTTTGGCAATACCGCAGTAACCGAAGCCGAGCTGCTTCGATTCTTCTTTAATAAGTTGTGTTGTTGCCGCTGTGTTCATCCCGGCACAAAATAAAAAACGTCCCGCAGTATTGCAGGACGTTTCAATAAATATGTCGTGATTATTAATCTCCGAAATGTGCTGTCAAGCCGAAGCCCCAGTAAACGCCTCCGTTAGATACAGTGTATTCTGTTTTCTCGATTCCATTAGCTGCATTACCCTCTTGTGTGCCGCTCAGGTTTGTTCCCTGATAACCCAAATCAAAAGAGATACCGAAAACTTCGGAAACAAAATACCAGTTCAAACCAATACCGGCAGAATAATTCAATCCGCTTATATCATATGAGTTAGTATAACCGAAGTATCCAATCTCATTACTTCCTGTTGTATATCCAACAGAAATAGCAGGAAAGAAGTTAAAATTGTCGCTGTTGACGAGGTAATATTTTCCTTCCAGACCGAACGCTGTTCCTGAATAAGTTATTTCCGGTGCAACACCACCGAAGTAATTATTGATATCAATGTCCGGAACATATACTGCTGCTTCAAAGCGGACATAAATACCGGCACTCAGGTTATCGCTAAGACCATACTGTCCGCGAAGACCGTAACCTATCCTGATTCCTGTTGCATCTGATTCACTTGCAGCACTGGTATCGGGTGTTGCTTTGATTGTTGCTCCGCCTAACGTTGCATTCCATCCCAATCCTATCTGGATGGTTCCTTGTTCATTCGACTGGCTGAAGGCAGTTCCTGCCATCAGCACAGCAATAATTGTAAGTAAAAATTTTGCAGTGGTTTTCATTGTTTTGTTTTTTATATCCGTGTCAGACGGAATGGTTTAGGGGGCAAAGCTAAAACGGATATTGACATTTCCAAATTTATTTTACTTCTTTCTTATTAACATCCTTTAAAAACAAAAGCCATCCCGCTTTGACAGGGATGGCTTGAAAAAGGTTTGTTTATAAAAAACTCCGGTTCACTGCGCAATGCGCGTGACGGGGTTTGAAAAATTAACGATGCTGCTTGCTCCTACGGCTGCCGCGGCTATTTTATATTTTGTGCCGCTGGTATATCCGGTAAACGTGTTGGTGTGTTTCTTGGTCCACCGCAGCGTCCAGTTGTAGGGATTGGGTTCCGTGTTGCTTTCAGGAGTGAAGGCAACGAGGTAGCCCGATGCTTTTTTAACTACAGCAATATCTACATCAAATTCACCGGCATTGTTTCCATCGGTGACTTTCACATAGTTGGGGGCGGGAAGTTCGCCCACCGGAGAAGGAATGTCGGTGAGATGGTAGCCGCTCAACAGCTTGTTGGCAACGTTGTTTCCGGTAACGATGTCGGCATATTGACCGTCCGACTTGAGCGATGCCTCAAGCACCAGCCGTGCCGCGTCTTTGGCTGCCGTGTCGGCAGTGTTTCCGTTGAGCGATTTGACGAGCTTGAGTTCATAATCCTCCCGCTGTGCCTTTACGATGGGAACGTCTACCGGCAGGTCTGGAAAAATCCCCGGATTATTCGTAAAACCATCTTCAACACCCTGGGTGAATTCCGAAAGTCCTGCATCTTTAATTCCACTAAAATCAATACTGATATGTTGTATTTTCATGTTATGTGTAATTATGCCTTGTTATTCAGCATATCGTTCATAAGCAGGTATCCTTGGGGCAATGCCAATGATGATTAAACATTGCCGCACCGGTTTTGGTGCCGAAGGATGTTCTTCTACCCGAAAAGAACACCCCGCGGCTCCCAGCCGGGAAGGTCGGGAAATGGAAATTTATAGGTTTTTGATAAAAGGATATGCTTCTGTAACAAAGTCGTATGCTTCTGAAGCAAAGTCGTACAGGTTTGAAGCAAAGTCGTACAAGGTTGGAACAAACTTGTACAAGGTTGGAACAAAGTCGTATGCTTCTGTTCCAAAGTCATACAGGTTTGGAACAAAGTCGTACAAGGTTGAAGCAAAAGAGTATGCTTTTGTTCCAATGTCACACGACTTTGGAACAGAAGCATGCGACTCCGTAATAAACCCTTACTCTTTTGAAAAAGTTGGCTGAGGAAATTTTTTATGGATAAAACGAAAAACATTTTTCTGTGTTGACTTTTTCACCCTTCCTCACCCTCTCACCTGAAAGAGAGGGAGAAGAAAGAGTGAACATGATTTCTACATGCTGCTATTGATAACCGGAAGCGAAGATACTATCTCTACCAACACATTCGACATCGAGGGTGAAATTTATTTATGAATAGGGAAAGGATTTCGGTTGATAAAAAAATAATTTCTTAAAGTTTTTCAGAAAGCAAAGCCGATATTTATTCCGCCTGTCCAATAAATATTTCGTTCTCCGATATCATACGTGCTAATCCAGGAGGTTCCCCCATTAATTCTTTTCATAATAAACAAAGGGGTTATTGCCATCTTGAGAAAGACACCGTCCCGTTGCTGATAACGAAACCCAAAGATGCCGGTGGGAAAGAACCGGGTTACTCTTTTCTCCGAGTATGAATAAGGATAAACCATTCCGTAATTATACTCAGTATAATCAGCAAGAACTCCACCTGCCCCAATTTCCAATGCTCCGTTTTGTCCAACCAAAAGAGAAGCAGTCATAGGAAAAATAAGAGCATTTTCTTTTTCGTTATCAAACAAATTCGGATTGAAGCCGAACCTGGCGACAAAACCATATCGGGGAGTGCGATAAAAAGCATAGTCATAATTTATAGTAATATCCTTTCCTGCATTTCCGCCCAGCTCGAAAGAAAAAGAATGACGAGCCATGTCTTCATTCATAAATATATCGTCTCGTTCGGAACGGGCAATAATAAATTCTGCTTTCCCGTTTGCATAAGTAATTTTTTTCACCTGGCTTCGTCTGAGAATATAAACCGGTCCGTCAGGATTGTCGGCTGCTTTATATTTTATTTCCCTGCTGCTGATTTCTGTTACCTTTCCTTTGAGAAGAGAATCATTGGATAATGTAATGGTGTCCTGCGAACGGGCACAGTGAAAAGTAAAAAGCAAAACAAGTATGGGAAAACAGCGCATGTTTTTTTTTGTGATAACGAAAGTAAAGGTAAAATATTATTTCACTTAGGCGGTAGTGCAGCGTTTTATTTTTCCGCTCCCTTAATTAAATACTATTATCTATCACTGTCCTCCGAAAGCAATCTTCACTCCGGCATTGATGCCGAAGCTTGAGAAAGGAAGGTACTCTTTAAGTGATGCATTGGTGGAAGTTGCACTAACCTGGTCATCATATGTGGTGTTCACCGTTGTTGTTAATGAACCGAGGGTTACAATATTCGTTGATTTATCAGGAGCCCATGTTTGACTGATGGAATTTAATTCGGCATAAATCGAAATCATATCGTTAATCGGGAAATCGGCTCCAAGAGCTGCCACCCATCCCATGGAACTTCCGCCTTCGGACGTAGCATTTTGCGAAATAGTAAATCCTCCGAACGAACCGGCAAGGTCAGATTTAATTTCGCCACCAAATCCGAGGACAAGTCCGAACTTAGCATAGAGAAAATTATCTTTTCCGGCCGTTACTTTCAGAGCCGGCATCAGGCGCATTATTTTGCCACTCGTATGCCCGGTTTGCAGGAATGCAGAATCCAAAATAGTGTATTCATATTCGGCACCGCTCAGGTAAGAGAACCCGATTTCGGCACCGATGTTTTCGGTGAACATATATCCGACTCCCACTCCGAAGTTTATTCCTTTCCCATAGGAACCTAAAATGTTTTCTGCCGATGTAGTGCTTGTGGTTGTGCCGATAACCGTTGTGGGAGATGGAAGTCCATAACCCAATCCAGCGGTTACATAAGCTCCCTGGGCTGAAGCATTATTAAATGCACAAGACAGCATGACTGCTATTGCAGCCAGGTAAAATTGTTGATGCAAAGTTTTTGTTTTCATGATTATTTTGTTTTAGATTTTATGAAGCAAAGCTATAAACAATACTGACTTATAAAATTATGCAGGCGAATTGATGATAATTATTGAACAGAAATAAAAAAAGTTTCACTTCACCTCCGCGGGCTGCGGTGTATCTTTCTTTTTTGTGCCAAGCAAAAATTTTACTCCGGCACTGAACCCGATGCTGTTGAATGAAAACCAGTGCGAATCATCTTTGTCCGGATCAAAGCTAAAGATGAGTCCATAATTATTGTTACCTGTTGCAGTATTATAATCATACCTTATTTCTTTCTCCGGAAAAAACTTTTGATAAATCATGTCTGCTTTAATAAACAACAAGCGATTGTTTTTCCATTTATATTGAGCTCCGAGAGAGACATACCAGCCCAACGCATTGCCATCGAAAAATTCCGACTTTATTGATTGTCCGGAAAAATTGCTTTCAACATTTGCTTCCGTTCCAGCACCAATAATGAATCCAATCGTAGCCAAAGGACTAAACCGGCTTAGAGCGGTAAAATTAAATGAAGGCATTACCCTGATTGTTTTTCCCTGAAACCTGAAAGAGTAAGGAAAACCCGATGGATCTTGATAAGGTCCAAGTTCAACTTGCGAACCTGAAAAATAAGATACGCCAACTTCAAAACCAATATTAGGATGCAGAATATATCCGCCACGAATTGTTGGAACAAAACCAGCACCTAAGCTGCCTTTCACATTCTTGAAAGTGAAAAAATCAACTTCACCTGCAATTCTGCTGCCGGAAGCTTTAAAAGCATATCCTGCTTCTACGGTTGCATAAAACTTCTGCGCAGAAACATTCATGACCGAAAAAAATAAAACCGGGAAAAGAAATTTTGTTTTCATGGCGGGAGAATTTTTATGAATCAAAGTTAAAATGTTTTATTTCACTTCAGCGGGCTGCGGAGTGTCTTTCTTTTTTATGCCGAGCAAAAATTTAACTCCGGCATGGATGCCGATGGTGCTGAACGGGAATGTAACTATCCGCTTCTCCAGTGGGTTATTGGGATTAGGGATTTCAACAAATTGATACGTGATGGTTTCCTTTCCCGGCTCTTCCACGGTTTCTATCACCGGCTCATATTCCTGAATGACAATGTTTGCTTCTATGAAGAGCGATATTTTTTCTCTGGCTTCCCAATCTATTCCAAGCGCTGCGAAAAATCCGTTAGAAGAACCACCATGTATTTTGCGGCTGACAATATGTTCAGTGGAGTTTGACGAACCGGATGCAGGGTACACCTCTTCCACATCAACAGCGTTGGCAATGCCAAGAAGGTAGCCCAGTTTCAGATAGGGTTGGTGCCGGTTTCCGAATGAGAGTTTCAAGGAAGGCATGATGCGGAGAGTGTTTCCCTGAATCCTCACAGGTATCAGGGTGTCGCTGACAGGCGCTGAGGTTTGTTGGCTGTCATTGGTAAATGATTCGAATGTCGAACCGGCAGCATACCATATTCCCAAATCAATTCCGGCTGTCTTGTTCACTCTGTGCCCGATGTTGAAACCATAAGTCATTCCTTTTCCCAGCGTCTCTTCATTCCAACCTGCTGTGTATGCTCTCACTCCACCTTGAGCACTTCCGAATGAAAGAAATCCATATCCAACTCCTGCATTGAGATATGATTCCTGCGCGGAAGCGGAAGAGAAAATAAAAATCATGAAGGCATATAAAAGAGTTTTCATCGGAGCCGGAAAATATTTGGTTTGGTAAATGTAAAAAATGGAAATTACTTTGCATCCGATTCCCCGAAATGACAAAGCCCGAAACCAAAGACGAACACTACATGCGCCAGGCGCTGAAGGAAGCGCAGAAAGCATTCGAGGCAGATGAAGTTCCTGTAGGAACTGTGGTGGTTTGCAAAGACATCATCATAGCCCGCACACATAACCTCACCGAACGGTTGAATGATGTGACGGCTCATGCCGAGATGCAGGCGTTTACATCAGCCGCCAGCTATTTTGGAGGAAAATACCTTAACGAATGCACGCTGTATGTCACCATTGAACCGTGTGTGATGTGTGCAGGCGCAAGCAGTTGGGCGCAACTGGGGAAAATTGTTTTCGGAGCGCGGGATGAGAAGAAAGGATTTCTTTCTTTGTCGAAGAAAATATTGCATCCTAAAACAGTTCTCGTCAGCGGAGTGCTCGAAGAAGAATGCGCTGAATTGATGATTGAGTTTTTCAGGAAGAAAAGAACATAGCGCGGAATAAAATTATAATTTTTGAAAGAAGAGAGACCATAGTTGCAATAAGATATTAATTGTTTAATGGTTGAATTGTTAAATTGTTAATTCATGCACACAACCATATAACAATTTAACCATTGAACCATTTCAATTCAATCCTAAATCCTGAATCCTAAATCCTAAATCTCTATGCCCACTCGCTGCCCCTGGCCCTCCGACAATCCGTTGATGCTCGAATACCACGATACCGAATGGGGAGTGCCGCTTCATGATGACAGAAAGATTTTCGAGTTCATGGTTCTTGATGCGTTCCAGGCGGGACTGAGCTGGGCGATTGTGCTTAAGAAACGGGAAGGATTCCGCAAAGCGTTCGACAACTTCGAACCGGAAAAAATCGCGCGTTACCCGGAGAAAAAGATTCAGAAACTTTTGCTGGACGAAGGCATTATCCGCAATAAGCTGAAAGTAAATGCCACGGTGACCAACGCAAAACAATTTCTTGTGGTACAAAAAGAATTCGGAACGTTCGATACATACATCTGGCAGTTCACGGGAGGAAAAACCATTCACAATGATTTGAAAAGACATTCGCAAATCCAGGCGAAGTCGAAGGAATCGGATGCGATGAGCAAGGACTTACTTGAACGCGGATTCAAATTTGTCGGCTCCACGATATGTTATGCGTTCATGCAGGCAGCCGGCATGGTGAACGACCACATGACGGATTGTTTCAGGTATAAAAAAATTCGTTCCCTGTGATTTAGAAAAGGGTATCTCTAAAAATTATTTTACCACATAGACACATAGGTTCATTGGTTCACTCGTTCACTTGTTCATTTGTGTGCAGTGACTAATGAACCATTGAACTATTGAACCAATAAACAAGTGTACTAATGAACTAATCACGGCAGGGATGAATTCATTTCCATCTCCTGCAGGATTTGCTTGAGTTCGTTCAGTATCATAGCTGTTGCTCCCCACACCGTATGTCCGTTGATGTCGAAAAAAGGTGTGCGCACCCGCATTTTGTTGGTCAGTAGAATTTCTTTTTCGCCAATGATGCTGTTGTCGAGCAGCCGGTGAATATTCACTTCAATGATTTCCTTCACTTCATCCGTATCAGGATGAAACGATGGCCTGATGTTGGTGATTCCAACGAACGGATGCACCACAAAATTGCTCGGAGGAATGTAAAGTTTGGTGAGCTTTCCCACGATTTCTATTTCACTCGGAATGATTCCTATCTCTTCGCTTGCTTCGCGCAGAGCGGTTGTCTTTAAATCAATATCGGCTTCTTCAAATTTTCCACCGGGAAACGCCACCTGCCCGCTGTGAACACCGTCATATTCCTGCCGAACAATAAAAACCGTATTGACACTGTTGTCATCGGTGTAAAGCAAAATAAGAACGCTGCCTTTTTTCGCATCCTCCGGTTCGTTGCGATAAAGATAACTCTGCTTGCGGTAGGGATGCGCCATCATCCAGTGCGCATTGGCACCGGGAAGCGGCAAAGCAAGGCGGTATTTGAGACGTCCTATGAATTCGTTGAACATTGTTCGCTTTTACGAATACATACCCGCCATGTTGCAGGAGAAAAAGCCAAAAAAATTACTGATTGCCTATTGTTTCAAACATTTCTCCCGAACCATTCGAAGAAATGCGTTTCCGTTCCCCGATTTGCTGACGCCACATGGCATAATAAAGTCCTTTCATGTCGAGAAGTTGATGATGGGTTCCGCTTTCTGTGATTGTTCCTTTTTCGAGAACGGAAATCCGGTCGGCATGCATGACGGTGGAAAGGCGGTGAGCGATGAGAATGGTGATGTGCTCTTTATTTTCTGAAAGAGTTCTGATGGTATCTGTTATTTCTTCTTCGGTAAGTGAATCAAGAGATGATGTTGCTTCGTCAAAAACAATCAGCCGTGGCTTGCGCAGTAATGCCCGTGCAATGGAAAGACGCTGCTTTTCTCCGCCAGATACTTTCACTCCGCCTTCCCCGATAATGGTGTCTAAACCTTTGTCTGCTCTTGCAAGCAATTGCTGGCAGGCGGACTTCTGAAGTACATCATAACATTCGCTGTCTGTTGCTTTCGGGTTAACGAATAAAAGATTTTCTCTTATGGTTCCCGAAAACAGTTGTGTGTCCTGTGTAACGAAACCGATTTGCTCGCGGAGTTTGTCGAGGTTAACATCGTTGTATGAAATGTTGTTGTATAAAATATTACCGCTGTTCGGGCGGTATAAACCCACGAGCAGTTTCACCAATGTTGTCTTACCTGAACCCGATGGTCCTACAAAAGCAATGGTTTCTCCTAACTTATACCAATGCTGATTGAAAATACGTAAGATTGACAATTGACAGTTAATAAAATTTGTGACGTATTAATAAGAAT
>DATDOJ010000309.1:0-7410 GCA_035293345.1 Bacteroidia bacterium | reverse complement strand
CGGGGATTTGAAGTACGTCAACATACTTTGCGGCAAGCGCTGCATCTGTGCTTTCGTGAATATCGGTGAGAGCGGGAAGATTAAAATCGCTGCCGATTTTTTTCAGGATGTTCAACGCAGCATCATCGCCAATGCCGGTGAAAGAATCCGGTGAAGTGCGGTTTGCTTTTTTGAAAGATGCTTTGAAGATGAAAGGGATTTTCAGTTTGTCGCAGATGGAGGAAATCTTTTCAGCGATGCTTCTTGTCAATGCTTCTTCTTCCACAACGCAGGGACCGGCAATAAGGAAAAAGTTATTGCTGCCTGTGTTTTTAATTTTAGGTATTGATGAAATCATAAGAATAAAAGGAACGCTGATTTATTAAGATGATTAAGATAAAATAAGATGAAGTTTATCTTCAACAATCATAACCATCATAACTATCTGCGTTCTATTTTTTCCAAAGATACTGTTTGTCAGAAATTAGATTTTCTGTAACGGTAAAACGTATGCAGCAGTACCGTCATAAGAATTATGAAAGCGCCAATGTAAAATCCTGTGTTGAGCAGTGCGTATTCTTTCACAACCACTATGGCGAGAATGATTCCGTAAACGGGTTCAAGATTCAGGGCAAGATTTTGGGTGAACGCTGTGACATGAGTGAGAGCATTCAATGACAATATCCAGGGAATCACCGTGCAGAAAAATGAAAGCAGGAAGAGATAAATTATATCTGTGAAGTCCGGAAAAGTAAAAGTGTGATTGAACATGGGCAGATAAAAAGGAAGGAAAAGAGAAAGCGAAATAAAAGCGCCTGAAAGTTCTACGGTGCTGATTGTATATGAATTATATTTTGACGTGAGTTGTTTGTTGAGCACGGAAAAAAGCGCACTCGCTGCCGAACTGAAAACAGCAACAAGAATTCCGACAGCCATGCTATTGTCGGCATGGTAGATGGTGTAGATGCCTGCCATGGCGAGCGCAGCAAAAAATATTTCGATGTAATCAAATTTCGTTTTGGTAATAATGGGTTCGAAGACGGAAGTGAATAACGCGATGGATGAAAGGCAAATCAGCGTGACGGAAACATTTGAAATTTTTATGGCGCCATAAAACGTCACCCAGTGAATCATCACAATCACTCCTACCCCACCGATTTTCAGAATTTCTTTACGTGTAAGTTCTCTGATTTTGTTTTTGCTTCCCGCCACAAACCACATGATGAGTCCGCTGATGATAAGGCGGTACCATACGAGCAAGCCCTCGTTGAGCGTAATGAGTTTTCCAAGAATGCCCGTAAATCCCCATAGGAAAATGGCGGTGTGCATTTGCACATAAGCTTTTTTAACGCTCATCAGTAAATAGATTTCGAATTGCGGATTGACAAAATTTCGGATTTAAATAAATTCGCAAATTAAAATCCGCATTCCGCAATACTAATTAATATCTGGGATGGAACTGGATTATTGAATCACGTAAATAATCGCGGTCAATGTGGGTGTAGATTTCCGTAGTAGTGATGGATTCGTGCCCGAGCATTTCCTGAACGGCACGAATGTCTGCGCCTCCGTTAATCAGATGCGTTGCAAATGAATGCCGGAACGTGTGCGGGCTGATTTTCTTTTTCACTCCTGCTTTTTCCGCAAGCTGTTTAATGATGGTGAACACCATCACACGGGAAAGTTTTTTTCCCCTGCGGTTGAGAAATAAAATGTCTTCGCTTCCCCGAACCGGTTGAACATGAACGCGCACTCCTTCATTATACAACCTGATGCACTTCACAGCCGTGTTGCCGATGGGAACCATCCGTTCTTTATTTCCCTTCCCTGTTATTTTGACATAACCGATTTCAGGAAAGTAGTTTGAAATCTTAAAGCCCGTTAATTCGCTCACGCGCAATCCGCAACCATAAAGCGTTTCGAGCATTGCTTTGTTTCTCGTCCCTTCCGGTTTGCTCAGGTCAATGGCGCTGATGAGAGAATCAATTTCTTCAATGCTCAGTGTGTCGGGAAGTTTTCTGCCAATGCGCGGACTTTCGAGCAGCGATGCAGGGTTATCGAGGATTATATTCTCGAGAATCAAGTATTTGAAAAAACTTTTAACGCCAGAGAGAATCCGTGCCTGCGACCGTCCCGACAAACCGTTTTCATTTATCCACTCAACAAACTCCCTGAGAATTTCCAGTGTCACTCTTTCAGGTGTCAGCGAAGAATGCTGAAGTGAAAAAAATGCTGAGAGCTTTTCAACATCCTCTTTGTATGATGAAACAGAATTCGCAGACAGCGAACGCTCCAGCTTGAGATACGATGTGTATCCGCTGATGTAGGAATCCCATTTCATTTGAATTGTTATATGTTATATGTTATACGTATTAGTTATACGACAGTCGCATAACTAATAACGTATAACCCAGTTGACTTAATACAAATCTGAATTAACGGCAATGTCGGAGAATAAACTACGACACTTTATTAAGAAATTATTCAACGTGCCCGTCAGGCAAAAGGTTTTCGGATGAATCCTGAACTTCAGGAGGAGATTTTTTCTTCGGCATAGTGCCGAAAAGAATATCCCATAGCGGAAATGAAACACTGAATGATGCCTCGTTTGAATAATAGTGATGCAAGCTGTGATGCTTCCACCAGAAACGGAAAAAGTTTTTTGGCGGATGGAACTTATGCACCGCATAATGAATGAGGAGATAAGCAGAGTAGCCGGCAGAAAATCCTGCGAAGAACATAAGACCCTGCTCTGAGAAAATCAGGCGGAACAAAAAATAAAACACACCCGCAAGCAGTATGGAAAGTACCGGAGGCATCACGAGGCGGTCTTTGTCTTTAGGAAACTGATGATGAACTCCGTGAATAGAGTACTGCACTTCGCGCTGCCGTTCGCTCGTTGCGTGAAAATGAAAAACGAAACGGTGAATAATGTATTCAACCAGCGTAAAACAAATCATGCCGGAAACAAAAAGGAAAATGTCAGACAAAAGTTCCGGATTAAATTTCTCCGAGTAATAAATTGTCGCGGCAAGAGCAACCAAAAAATAAAATACCACAGGCAAGGCAAACGGAGTTCTCGTTAACCGTTCAAGAACCGGGTTGTTGAAGAGCCGGGTGGTTCCTTCGTTTGAAATCTTGAATTCTGTCATGTTGAAAAGCACAACAAATTTAGGAATAAATAAAATGAGTAAACAGATTACAGCTTTAAATTTTTTTTAACAATGTACCCAATAAGCCGGTAAGCAAGTTTAGCCATCGTATACTCGGAAAGGATTTGTCCTTCCGTTGGAGCAATCTCAACAATATCAAAGCCGACAACGTTTTTATTTTTTACAACATGCAGCAGCAATTGATTCACTTCCTCCCAGAACAAACCACCCGGCTCGGCAGTTCCCACAGCAGGAACAACAGACGGGTCGAAACCATCGGCATCCATGGTGATGTAAACATTTTCCGTGAGCGACCCGGTAGCTTTGCTTATCCAGTTATTGTCGGCTCTGATTTGATGCGCATAAAAAGTGGAAATATTTTTTGATGACTTAATCAGTTCTGCTTCTTCTTTACACTGTGCCCTGATTCCGATTTGAACAAGATTCAAACCAAGCTCATGCACGCGCGCCATGACGCAGGCATGAGAAAACTTATTTCCGTGATAGGTGTCGCGCAAATCGGAGTGCGCATCAATCTGCAGAACGCTCAGGTTGCCGAATTTTTTTGCATGGGCTTTTGCAAGCCCAAGCGTCACCGTGTGCTCCGCGCCAAATGACACTACAAACTTTTTATCAATCAGCAATTTTTGTGTCTTCGCTTCAATCAGTTCAACGGCATCTGCATCTGTCTTGCCATTAAAATTAATTTCCGGCAGTGTTGCAATTCCTGCGTGTCTGAAAGTTTCCATATCAAGAACTTCATCATAGAATTCTACGTAGTGCGATGCTGCAATCATGGCAGCCGGACCTTTTGCCGAACCCTGTAAGTAAGATGATGTGTGCTCGTATGGAATCTGCTGGATTACGAAGCGGGATTTCTCGTAGCTGTACAAATTTTCGTCTTCAATGCCAAGAAAATTTTTTTCGGTTTCCAGCGCTTTCATAATTTTATTGGTTTCGATTGTACGAATAACAAAACGCTGCGAATTTACGAATGCTTTTTTCGTAAATTCGAAATGATTCGCGATTCGCGCCACCGACTAACAACATTTTGTGCATAAAAATAAACCGTCTTTTGAATCTGTTTAGGAGTTGAGAAAGTATAATAGCCGTTCTAAAAGTCCAAACACACAATGAAGAAAACCGAAATTGACGCACTCATACGCCTGCTTGACGACAACGACAAAGAGATTTACTTTCAGATTGAAAAACGCCTGATAGAAATCGGGCAGGAAGCGATTCCCGAACTGGAAGTCGCCTGGGGACACTCACTCGATTTGATTCTTCAGCAGCGCATTGAAAACATCATTCACAAAATCCAGCTTGGTCACCTGACGAATGAACTGAAAAGATGGCATGCAACAGACAAAGACAATCTGCTCAACGGTGCGCTCATCGTTGCAAAGTATCAGTATCCTGATTTGAATGAAGCAAAGGTTCTGAAGAAGATTGAAAAAATAAGACGCGATGTGTGGATTGAACTCAACGACAACCTCACTGCGCTCGAACAGGTGAAGGTGATTAACCATGTCTTCTTTACCATCCATGGCTTCAGCGGGAACACACAGAACTATCATGCACCTCAGAATTCATTTATCAACAATGTTCTCGAAACGAAAAAAGGAAATCCGCTTTCACTTGCCATTCTTTACTCTGAGATTTGCCGCTCTGTCGGAGTTCCTGTT
Organism: Bacteroidia bacterium; assembly: GCA_035293345.1. GTDB lineage: Bacteria > Bacteroidota > Bacteroidia > AKYH767-A > 2013-40CM-41-45 > 2013-40CM-41-45. The sequence goes on along the minus strand of DATDOJ010000309.1, from coordinate 2,594 downwards.
TATGGGGTGAATCTGCCTGAACACTTCATTCTGGTTTACAAAGACGAGGGGAGCATTCTGCCTGTGAATGCCGAAGAAAAAAATCCGCGGCTGCTGTTTTATATCAACCCGTTCAGCAAGGGTTCAGTGTTCGGCTCGCAGGAGATTGATAACTTTCTGAAGCAATTGAAACTGAAAACCGAAAAATCTTTTTATGAACCCTGCGGCAATGCGGAAATAATCGAGCGAATGATTCGCAACCTGATTTTTTCTTTCACCAAACTCGGACACGATGACAAGGTGGAAGAACTGGAAAATCTTTTGAAGGCGCTCGGAGAATAATTTCTTAACTATTTTGTCCGGTAAATGTAAATCGTCTGGTTTGCATTTCGCGGGTTGAGCCAATGAAGTAGTTTATCCATGAAGCTTGGTTCAATGACTGCTTCCTGTTTTAAAGCTGGAATGATTTGTTTCAAATCACTGACTCGTTTTTCCAGATTCTTCTCTTCAATGAACACGACAAATTCAGGAATTTTTTCCTTACTGAATCCCTCAATAAATTTTTTCCGGTCAGTGCTTTCGTTAATCTGGTAGTACGAATTCCAGTCGCGATTATAAAAGTGCGACATCATCACGTAATCCGAATTATGATTGCTGTCTTCGATAATGAATGAATTTTTATGCTCATGATGCGACAGGTATGACATTGATTCCACCTTGGCTCTTTTGGAATAGGTGAAAGTGACCGGAATGAGGAGAATGAGATTTAAACTCCAGAAAAATATCCGGGGGAAAGGATGTCTGTATAATTTCTGCCACCGTTCATGGGCAACAAAGTAGTTATTGATTCCAGTGCTTCCGAGAATGATGATGAATGGAACTACAGTGAGAATAAATCTTTCTTGCTTGTTTTCGAAGTATGAATGGAAAACAAAAAAGATTATGACAGGAAGAAAAATCAGAAGCTGCTTCCGCCACTGATAAAAACTTCCGAGCATCAGAAAAATACTGACCGGAGGAATCAGCAATCCTGCTGCCATCACCAGATAGAAATACCAGGGCTGCGAAAGATAATCTCCAGCGCTTTCAATGTTGTATTTCACATATTCACCGAACTCGGCAAACGGGCGATTCCACAATGCATAATCAACAGGCAGTTGAATGAGTGCGAACATGCAGGCAACCGAAGCACCGATTACAAAAGCCGGAATAAATTTTTTCTGAATCAATAAGGCAAGTCCAACTCCTCCGATAAACAATGCTGACTGGTAGCGAGTATTCAGCGCAAGACCGAACCAGATTCCGGCAAGGAGAAATTGCAGCATCGGTTTTTTATTTTCCTCTGCTTTCATAATTGTCCACACACCAAGCATGAGAAACGGAATGCAGACAAACTCCACAAGATTGCGCACACTGAGGAAAGGCATGAACCAATACACGGCAAGCAGCAGTGAAGTATATGCTGCCGTTTTTTTATTTGACAGCCGCTCCGAAATTTTATAGCCAAGAAAAACAATCAGCATGGAAAACAGCGCATGCACAAACCGCACGATGTACATTTTTATTTGCGGGTCGGTGATACCCGTTTGCTTCAGCAGAAAAAATAAAACAAAGTGAACACCCGGATAAAAAAAACTGTGGCCACTGGGAGTGGTCACGCCTTCTGCCGGAAGCCACTTGTTATAATCTGTTCCGTCAACCCACGACTGGGCGGCTTCGATGACAAGGTAGTGGTCGTCCTGCCAGCCATAACCTTTGGAAAAAACAGCCGCAATAAGACGGAGGAATAACGCAATCACTAAAACCAGCCGTAATGGTTTTTCGTCCCATAGTTTTTTTATTGCGTTGAGCATGTTGACAAAACTAAGGAAACAAAAAATGTCGGAGCAATGAACCGGACAGAATCAACTCCTTCAAATCCACCTTCTGACTTTTTTGCAATACTCAAGATATTCCTGCCCGAAATCTTTTCGCAGGCGCGGCTCTTCGTGAAGCAGAATGAAAAGGTTAAAGCCGATAAAAACTATTATCAGATAAATCCACAGACCGGTCGAAAGAAAAAAAATTGCTTCCGCAATCAGCATGAGCATGACTCCGATATACATCGGGTTTCGGGAATATTTGTAAAGCCCTTTCACCATTAAGTTTTTTGTCGGGTCTGCGGGTGAAAGGGTTCCGCGTCCTTCAGTGGCAAAGCGGTAAATGCAATTCAGCATGATGAAAAAGCCTGTTGCGAATAGTATGATTGCTATGCGTTGAGAAACCTTCAAAGGTGTAACGAAGAACTCATCTTGTTTATCTCTTAAAATCCAATACGGTATCAATCCTGCCACCAAACCGGGTTGAAGTATTGTAAAAAACAAATTCCTCAGAAGAAGAGAAGTCATGTGATTCAGGAAGGAATAAAAAGTAACCTGCTATTTAGTGTACTCCCGTTTCAAATCTCCGATATAGTCGCGCATTTTGACAGAGATTTTTCTGAATGGTTCCGAAGCTCTCTCAATTGGTTGTGCAAATTTAAACCACGCGATGAGGCGTTCGTTGGCAAGGTAAAATCTTTCGTAGTCGAGTGTGTCTTTTGTTTTAATGTCTGTCCAAACTTTCTGTGAATAGAT
>DATDOJ010000308.1:0-7251 GCA_035293345.1 Bacteroidia bacterium | reverse complement strand
AGGGTATTATTTCCATTTATCACTTGTGTTTGCAGCAGCGGGTTTTCGGCAACGGTGATGTTATCAAGCGCCCAGAACCAGTCCCAGTTGGCATTGTACCAGAAACGGATTTGCATTGCAGCATTGATGTAAGACAAAAGGTTAATGGATTGATGCGAGGGCGCCATCCATGCACCTGATGTAGCAGTGAAGCTGTATATCACCACCCACGATGTGCCGTCATACACCTGCACTTCGCCAATCTCGGAAAAGCCGCCCGTGTAGTAGCGGAAATACTGGTCGAAATCCAAAAACAGTGTGGAAGCTGCCGAAGGATTGAAAACAGGCGAGGTTAAAAACTCGCTGCATTGGCAAAACACTCCGGGTAAATCGCTGTCCACCACAACGAACTCCGTGCTGTCGAGTGAAAATGCGGACAGCCCCTGCCCTCGCCAGCCGTCAATGGTGCCGGTCCATACAATCGTATCGCCTGCTGAATTCCAGCATACGGGCGTGCTTACTGTCCAGCTTGCAGGAATGCCGCTGTTAAAATTTTCGCTGAGGTAAACCTGTGCATTGATGCATACAGGTGCTGCAAATGCAAAGAGTAATAATTTTATTTTCATGGCGTGATGGAATTATAATTTACCTGCAAAGAAATGCTTTTTCACCAATCCGTGTAATGATTATAATCATACACGGTTTGTTAAACAAAATCCGCTTCGCTGAATGGTATTCCTGCGGTTTCAATTTGCTCACTTCATCCCCGCCACTGCCATCTCCGTCCTGCGGTTCTGCTTTCTTCCTTCTTCCGAGTCGTTGGAGGCAACGGGTTTTGTGTCGCCATACCCTTTAAAAGTGATGCGGTCGGCAGCAATGCCGTTCGCCACAAGATAATCGTAAACCGACTGCGCGCGCTTTTCCGATAATTTCTGGTTATAGATTTTATCTCCCACATTATCGGTGTGCCCGCTGATTTCAATTTTAACCCCCGGGTTGGCGTTCAGGAAAATGGCTATGCGTTCGAGTTCCGTTTTGGAGTCGCTCTTCAGTTCTGCCGAAGCGGTTTCATAGAAAATATTTTTCAGCACGGTTGATTGTCCCACTTTAATGGGGTGCAAGCCCACATCTAGGCGGAACGGAGCGGGCGCTTTGATGGTGTCGGCAACAGCGAGCGAAAAGTTTTCGGAGTAAAACAAATATCCTTCGCGCGAAACATTCAGCGCGAAGTTTTTTCCTGACGGCAGGCAGACAAGATATTCTCCCGTCATCCTGTCCGACACAGCGCTGGTGACAAGTTGAGCTGTCGCCAAGTCATAAAGTTCAATATCAGCCCGGAGTTTTTTTAAGCTCTCGTTGTCATGCACAATGCCTTTCACATAGGTAACGGGCGCAGGACGCGCTGATGCATATAAATCGAAACGGTAAATGTCTTGTTTTCCTTTCCCCACGCTTCTGTTCGAAGCATAATACGCATGCGCGGCATCAGCCGTCACAAACAAACCGTTTTCATCAGCGCCTGTATTAATCGGATAACCGAGATTCAGCGGCACGCTCCAACTGCCTTTGGAAATTTTCTTCGACATGAAAATATCAAAGCCGCCCATGCCTGTGTGCCCGCGCGCAGAGAAATATAATGTCTTATTATCAGGGTGAATGAATGGTGACTGCTCATCGTCTTCCGTATTGACCGTTGCGCCAAGATTCAGCGGAGCTGTCCAGTTGCCATTTTTGTCTTTCATTGTTTTCCAGATGTCTGCTTTGCCGAAACCGCCCGGGCGTGTGCTGATGAAATATAATGTGTTGCCGTCAGGAGAAATAGTGGGTTGTGTGTCCCACATACGCGAGTTAATTGTCCTGCCGAGATTCACTGGTTCGCTCCACGAATCGCCATTGCGTTCAGACATGTAGATATCGCAACTGCCGTAACCATCGGAACGGTCGCAGGCAGCGAAATACAGATAACGACCGTCAGGCGAAATGCAGTGCGCGCCTTCATTGCCTGTTGTGTTAATGGGCTTTTCGAGTGCAATGGACTTGCTCCATTCACCGGCATTATTCCTGCTCACATAAAAATCTTCTCCCTCTTCCCGCAGGTTTATTTCTCCCCCATTCAAATTGCTCCTTCTTGTGTAAATAAGAATTTTTTCATCGGCTGTAAGCTGCGGATGATATTCGGCATCGGCACTGTTGATGTTGTCACCAGCATTTTCAGGATTGAACGGCACAGGATTTTCCATGGCGTGAATGGCGAAGCGGCACGATGCGGTGTCGCGCATGGCGCGCTGTCTTTGCTCTTGTGAAATGCCGTTCAGCAATAGAAATTTTTCAAGATGCTCAAGCGCATCTTTATATTTTTCCGATTTCATTTCTTCTTTGGCAAGGTTGGAAAAGTTGTTTGGAAAAAAGTCAGGATTGATTCTTACGGCTTCGGCATATGCAGCGATGGATTCTTCCTTCCTACCCATTTCTGAATAAACATATCCCATGAGCATGTATGCCTCCACGAAATTTTTGTCACGCTCAATGGCTATTTTCAGCTCATCAATCGCTTCGGAATATTTTCGAAAATCAAAGTGTGTAGTCGCCTGCAGGTAATGCTTGACTGCCTTTGAATTGCTGCTCGATGGCATGGTAATTTTCTGAGCGTAAACGGAAAAAGAGATCAGGAAGAAAATAAATAAACAGAATTGGGTAAGTTTCAAAGACACCATAAATTAGAGGTTTGAAGTTTAAAGTTGTTCGCAATAAGCAAACCACAGGAAGCCGGCAGCAGGATAGCAGAAGCCCGCATCAGGGAACGTTCATATACTTATGCGTCTGTAACGAAATTCTCCAGCGGGGGTTTTGCTTTATGTATTCAATAATTTCAGGAAGCATTTGATGCTGCCTGCTGAATTCAGGCTGAAGAAAAAGTTTGCATTCATCCGTTATCATCGCTGCATGCTGCTCAGCCCAATCAAAGTCGGGGCGGTTAAAGATTACCACCTTGAGTTCATCCGCTTTTTCCAGAACTGTTTTTAAAGGCGCTTTAAATTTCTTTGGTGAAACGCAAATCCAATTCCATTCACCAGACAAAGGATAAGTGCCCGAAGTTTCAAGCCACAAACGAATATTGTTTTCATGAAAGTATTTTGTCAGCACCGTTAAATCGTTCATCAACGGTTCGCCACCTGTGATGACAACCGTTGAAGCATTTGCTTTCTTCACAAGTTCAATCATTTCATCAATACTTGTCAATGGATATTTCATTGCATCCCAGGAATCTTTAACATCACACCACACACATCCTACATCACATCCTCCAAGACGAATAAAGTATGCAGGCGTTCCTGTATTGTATCCTTCGCCCTGGATGGTGTAGTAATGTTCCATCAGAGGAAAATCCCTGACACCAACAATTTCAGATTGCGTCCCCTTCGAGCTGGATTGGATTTCGGATTTAATCACTTGTAAATTTCCATCCTGCATGCAGCGAGAGTATTTTTTAAAAGCGCAGTAATAGTCATAGGTCCGACTCCGCCCGGAACCGGAGTGATATAAGAACATTTCGGGGCGACTTCATTGAACTTCACATCACCGATTAATCTGTATCCGCTTTTTGTTTCAGAGGATTTTATTCTGGAGATACCGACATCAATCACCACTGCTCCGTCTTTTACCATATCAGCAGTTAAAAATTCCGGTTTGCCGATAGCAGCAACAATAATGTCTGCAGTGAGCGTTATTTCAGGAATATTTTTTGTCTTGCTGTGACAAACAGTGACCGTGCAGTTTCCGGGCGAAGAATTTCTTGCCAGCAAAACACTCACAGGCAAACCAACAATGTTGCTTCTTCCGAGAACCACGCAATGCTTTCCTGACGTTTCAATTTTATATCGTTCGAGCAAAAGTAAAATTCCGTATGGGGTTGCAGGAAGATAGCAGGGTATGTTCTGCATCATGCGTCCCGCGTTCACGGGATGAAAACCGTCAACATCTTTTGCAGGAGAAATTGCTTCTGTTATTTTATGAACGTTGATGAGCCCCGGCAGAGGAAGCTGAACTATGAATCCGTCAACATCTGCATCGTTGTTGAGGTCTGATATTTTTCTCAGCAAATCATTTTCAGAAACCGAATCGGGCAATAAGTGAAGCGATGATTGGAAACCGACTTTCTCACATGCCTTTACTTTTCCGTTCACATACGTTTCACTCGCTCCGTTATTTCCAACAAGCACAGCAGCGAGATGTGGAACTTTTTTTCCGTCAGATTTCAACAATGCGACTTCGGAGGTAATCTCGCCTTGTATCTCTTCAGATATTTTTTTCCCGTCAATGATTATCATAAATAAAATTTAAACGCAGAGTACACAGAGCTTTATGCAGAGCTTCATAGAGGATGTTGCTGCGCAGTCGTATAACTAATAACAAATAACTTATAACTTTTTCTCATCGCATCCCTGGCATATTGCGCATCATGCGCTGCGCATTTCCTTTATTGCTCATCATCTTCATCATTTTGCGCATGTCGTCAAATTGTTTCATCAGGCGGTTCACTTCCTGAACCGAAGTTCCGCTTCCGTCTGCAATTCTCTTTCTGCGACTTCCGTTGATGAGTGTCGGATTTTCTCTTTCCTTTTTTGTCATAGAAAGAATGATGGCTTCGATGCTGCTGAATGATTCATTGTCCACATCAACATCTTTCAGCGCTTTTCCCGCTCCCGGAATCATGGACATCAGGTCTTTGATGTTTCCCATTTTCTTCACCTGTCTGAGTTGGTCGAGAAAATCGGAAAACGTAAACTGGTCTTTGGCAATTTTTTTCTGAAGCGCTGCTGCCTGTCCCCCATCAAAATGTTCCTGCGCCTTTTCCACGAGCGAAACAATGTCGCCCATGCCGAGGATGCGGTCTGCCATGCGCTCAGGATAAAAAATATCAAGCGCGTCAACTTTCTCTCCTGTTCCAACAAACTTAACCGGCTTGTTCACCACCGACTTGATTGAAATGGCAGCGCCACCGCGCGTGTCGCCATCGAGTTTGGTAAGAACCACTCCGTCAAAATTCAGGCGGTCGTTGAATGCCTTTGCTGTGTGCACTGCGTCCTGCCCCGTCATGGCATCCACCACGAATAAAATTTCATGAGGTGAAACTGCATTCTTCACGTTTGAAATTTCATTCATCATTTCTTCGTCAACAGCAAGGCGTCCTGCTGTGTCAATGATGACCACATTGTAATTATTTTCTCTCGCGAATGCGATTGACTTTTTCGCGAGGTCAACTGGATTCGTGTTTCCCTCCTCGAAAAAAACAGGAACAGCAATCTGCTCTCCGAGAATTTTCAACTGCTCGATGGCTGCGGGACGATACACATCACACGCCACAAGCAATGGCTGCTTGACTTTTTTTGTTTTGAGATAATTCGCCAGCTTCGCTGACAGCGTTGTTTTACCTGAACCCTGCAAACCCGACATCAGAATCACCGTTGGACTTCCTGAAAGATTAATATCGGTTTTCTGCCCGCCCATCAAAAGAGCCAGTTCATCGCGGACAATTTTCACCATCATCTGCGAAGGGGAAACAGCCGTCAGCACATTTTGTCCGATGGCTTTTTCTTTCACACGGTCTGTAAATTCTTTGGCGACTTTATAATTTACGTCAGCATCCAGCAACGCCTTGCGTACTTCTTTCAGCGTTTCCGAAACGTTGACTTCAGTAATCCTTCCTTGCCCTTTCAGGATTTTAAATGCGCGCTCAAGCTTATCGGATAAATTTTCAAACATAATTTCTCAGGAATTTTCTTGAGCAAAAATAAATAAATAAAAGGTGATGATTTCGGAAAGAAATCTCAGCCACCGGATGCGGATGTGGTGTCCGGTTCCATTTCTTCTTCTTCTGCCGGAAGTTCAAGTTCCCTGCTGTTGAATTCTTCCTTGGAAACATTCACCAGCCATTTACCATCACGCTTCACTACGTTGAGTGTCTGGTCGGTGTCGGAGTTTTTCATGTGATAGAGAACTATCGCCAGTGTATCGTTGCGTTTGTACTCCTTTACAATTTCAAAACTTGCTTCCATTCGTTTCTTCACCGAGTCCGGAGTCAAATCCGATGCGGCTGAAAGCATTTCGAGAAGTTTTGCAGTCGCAGGGGTGGCATATTTTTTTGCCTCATCATATTCCATCCGTGCCGAAGCGCTGAGGAATTTATGCGCCACGTCCTTTGGATTATCTTTTGAGCATCCTGCAATAAACAGCGTCAGGAAATAAAGAAGAAAATATTTTCGGTTCATGAATTATTCGTTCTCGTATGTGTAAGCAAATATCTTTTCGCACTTTGGGTTAAGGTAGAGGTCATCACAGCCGATGAATCTGAATCCCGACAACTCGGACGAAGTTACCAAAAAATCTCCACCGCTTGCGCGGAATAAAATTTTGTAAACATATTCGGTGCAGTACATTGCTGAGTCGGTATCCATATCAAAGCGCTTGTCAAATGGCAGGGCACAATGATAATAGTAATGGTTGAGAGAGTCAACCGCTTCCTTCTGCAAATTATTTAATGTAATATGGTACAATGAATAAGATTGTGCCGCTGAAGGAAGGCAGAAGTCGGTAAGCATTTCTTTACGCAGAGTTGCTGCGTCCGACTCGCTCCCTATCAGATGATAGACATAAGGCACTCCATGTTCAATGCTGATTATTCCCGCATGGGAATATCGTTTGTCCCTACGTGAAATACTCTTCAACGTTTCGCTTATGTAACCATGCCCGAGACGAAACACAATATCACCCGAAAATATTTTACTTGAAGAAATAATTTCGGACAGAGAAGTAGGTAAATTAACCGGTCTCTCACTTTCTGTGGAGTGATTTACAAATAATGCAAAAAATGCTCCTGCAGAAAAAGTAATACCAAGCAGAAATATTTTCAGCATAACTACATTTTTTCAGGTGATTCAATTCCCAGAAGCGCCAGGGACTTGTGAATAATCGAAGCGGTGACTTTTGAAAGCTGCAAACGGAACAACGATTGGTCGCTGCGCTCTTTATCAACTATGGTGTGCTTGTGGTAAAAATGATTGTATGACTTGGCAAGTTCATAAACATAATTCGCAATGGCAGCGGGACTGAACTGAGCTGCAGCGTCATTCACGATTTCAGGAAAGCGGTGAATTAATTTAACAAGCTCTTTCTCTTCCTCATTGAGCAGGGATTTTTTTTTAGAGGAATTTTTCTGCAATATGCTTTTTCCTTTTTCCAGCACCGAGCAAATACGCGCGTGAGTGTACTGAA
>DATDOJ010000307.1:0-3496 GCA_035293345.1 Bacteroidia bacterium | reverse complement strand
AAATTCTCGTCAACAAATTTCCGTTTTGCTTTTACAGGTTTTTCAAAAGTGATTTCCGGCATGGTTAGTCATAAAAAAAAACGGAACGCAGATGACGCGGGAAATACGGATTTAAAACGGATAAAAAGATTTACAACAATTGTCAATTGTCAATGAGCCATTTTCAATTGCCTAAACTTTTTTCCTGATTTTTATAGGAGCAACCTTCGCATGCTGGTCGGCTTTGGCGCTGTGTATTTCGTGTGCTTTCGGAATGGGTTTATCCTGTTCGCTGCCCGGAACGACAGGAGTTGATGAATCCTCCGCGTCTTCTTTCTTGCCGAGGTTTTCAAAATCAAGTTTGTCTTTCAGGAGCAGGTACCACGAGAGCATTTTCTTTATGTCCGATGCATAGACGCGTTGCTCATCATAATTTTCGATGATGGTTTTGAAATATTTTTTCAGCGTGTCGTTGTCGGCTTTCAGGTCAACGGAAATGGTGCCGTTGGTTTTCTGGTGAATGGTTTTGAGCACCTGTGTCAGCGGCAAATCTTCCGTGGTGGTGAATACGCTGATGTCGCCCAGCGAACTCGTGCGGTGATTGGTGCCGACCGGAATCTTTTTTCCGTCAGCGAGTGATTCCATAATAAACCCGCTGCGGGTTTGCGAGGCAACTTTATATAAGCCGCCTATGCCGTTGATGGAGAAAATTTCTTTGAGTTCCATAGTTAAATTCTTTGTGCAAAGTTAGAAATTAAAAATCTAAGGTAATTATTCCAATACGAGCAATGAAGTCTTTTTGTTTTTAGAAAAGTGTTTTATCGCGATATAATTTTTCCGGAGAATAATTTCTATCTCATTGGTAGAACAATTTCCTTTACGTATCCAAATAAACTTTGGCGGAGCGCCATACAAAAAACTGAGTTGATGAAAATCGGAATCTTTGGAAACAATGATATACTTTTTTCTTTTTGCAAAATTCCAGATAGACGTGTCATCAGATTTTTTCAAACCACATTCTCTTACTGAAACGGATGATGGATAAAGGTCAGATAAGATTTTGACGAGGTTAGGTGAAAGATTGTGGTCAAATAAAAATTTCATACCCGGGAAGTGGCAAGCTGGCGCTCACGCTCTGCCGCGAACAACAAACATGCCTTTATATCATTTCGGGTCAGGTCGGGAAAGTCCTTCAGAATTTCTGCCTCTGTCATTCCGGAAGCAAGGTATTCCAGTACATCATATACCGTGATTCTCATTCCGCGGATGCACGGTTTTCCGCTCCGTTTGCCCGGTTCAATCGTGATTAGTTTTTTGTAATTCATCTGATTGAAAAAATTTCTTTGAGTTCCATAGATAAAATCTTTGTGCAAAGGTAAGAATTCGGATTGCTTGGAGGTTGAAGGATAATAGCACTATGGATTTGCTGGCACGAAGCGATGCCTTCCGCGAGTTACTCACGGACGCCATCATCAATGCCGAAAATCTGTGCCTCAAGTTCACGGAGGACCTGCGCGGCAACGGAGAGCGTTTCAAGGAACGCAACGTGCCGGGAGCGGATGTAGTTTGGGAACGGTTGAAAGACCTTCACAAGGTCGCTCCAGGCGAACCCTGACCGGTGAACCCGTAACAGCAGTAACCGGATTGAAAAATCCTTCCCGATGAAAACCGGGAAGGAATTTTTTGCCGAAACCACTCAGATGAGGACGTATTTGGGGGAGACGAAGACGTGTTTATGGGATATGAGGGTACATTTGTGGAACATAATGACGCATACATGGGATATAAAGTCACATTCAGAGGAAGTAAGGACGTATTTCAGGGAGACGAAGGCATGTTTAGGGGAAGTGAGGACGTATTTATGGGATATAAGGACATATTTGAGGGAGGTGAGGACACATTCAGGGGAGATAAGGACGTGTTTATGGTACATAATAATATAAAAAACACTGATATTTTAATAATTAACAAATAAACATTCGTACAAATGAGAAAATTAAGCAAAGAAGAAGTAGCCGGACTTCCGATGCTCAAACAAGGAAGACGCACCAAAGTGAACATCCAGATTTCGCAACTGAAGCCGGGTGAAATATTAATCGTGGATACAAGGCGCGGACTGGATTGGCAAGAATCCGCCCTACCGCTTAGTGAGCCGCTTTGCCAAAAAGCACGGATGGAAAATGACGTGGGGCGAATCGCTCGATGAAAAATCGTTCGAGATAACGAGGATGGAGTGAACTCATTTGTCCACTTTAGTGACATCGCAGGAGTGCAGGATTTATTTTAGCCGCTTGGGCTGAGGGTGGAGTGAAATTGATTTGGTAGGTTTGTAAAAACAAACTCAGGCCTGAAGGGCTGATGGCATATTAATGAGAAGACTCTCCTACATATTATTTGCAATTGTGCTGGTTGCTTGCAACACTGATGGCGACAAAGTAAAAGAACTGACTTATAATGTTGCAATCTTTTTTCACGACAACTCACTAAGTAAAGAAAACTCCTCTTTACAGCTTTTCATTGACAACAAACAAATATTTCAAACTGACAGCGTAACAAAGTCAAAGCGACAAGACTTTAAAATGAAAATGGACACGGGTAAACACGTTATTTATGTGCAGACGTTAGACAAACAATTTGGAAAGTCAGATACTATTGAAATAGCAAAAGTGAATCAGCGTTACATTTTATCTATTAGCTTTAATTATAACCCTCCTACAGAATGGTTTAAAGATGATGTAGTAAAACAAATATATTCCCTGTCATTAAGGCGAAGTAAATTAAAACCTGATACCACGATACAATGGTTGCTGGACAGCCTGACAAGGCAAGTTGAGCGAGAAAGTAAAACTTCTGATTTCTCATATAAACCCAGCGATAGATATTTTGAAATTAAGTTTTATGAGCAACCAAAATTGATGTAGAACAATACAATTCCCCGCTCCGCAGGATTTCTTATTCTGCGGAAGAACCAACCCTGTTCCACAGGGTTTTTTAATTTCACGTTCTTTGCAGTCATCGAATAACGAATCATTACTAATATACGAATTACGAATCTTGCAGGAATGTGAAGCGGTATAATTCAATACAGGAATTTGAGAAGAAGGGAAATGCTGTGGTCACCATCGGCACGTTTGATGGTGTGCATCTTGGTCACCGCAAAATCCTCACGCGCCTCTGTGAGCTTGCCGCAAAACAAAATGGAGAAAGTGTTGTGCTCACTTTTTTCCCTCACCCGCGCATGGTTCTTCATCCTGATGACCACGGATTAAAACTATTAAACACATTGGAAGAACGAATCGCACTTATCTCACAGCTCAATATTGCCCATGTAATTGTGCAGCCGTTCACCAAAGAATTTTCTCATCAGAGTTCTGTTGAATTTGTGCGCGATGTTTTGCTTCATGCGCTTGGAACAAAAACACTCGTCATCGGTTATGACCATCATTTCGGACACAACCGCGAGGGGACGTACAAAGCATTGGAAGAGCTTGCTTTGGGTTACGGTTTCGGGCTGGAG
>DATDOJ010000306.1:0-3037 GCA_035293345.1 Bacteroidia bacterium | reverse complement strand
TTTCAGTGTTCAGAGAAAAAATAATGGAGGTGTTAAGAAACATAGAGCAATACAGGCATGAACTCGAAAATCTCATGACAGAAAAGTTTCAACTCTTTCCAACATATTTTCCTTAAACCTGATTTCGTTAAGTATAATATTAACTCAGCTACAAGAGCGCTCTATTCTGTTCATGCACCGAATATCCCAAATGTTTTGATGGGATGGGCAGGATATTTTCTTGGGGACGTAAGGGTTGCAGGCATACTGTCTAAAATAGTTAATGCCGCCTTCGTGAAGAATCAATCAGGTGTTGAAAAACTGCTCTATGCCGAAGAGAGCACCGAAAATTGGTTTGCCACTTACGGTGAAGGTCAGTTGGTGAATGGTTCAGCTACAATTACCATTGAGCCGGAATTTCTATCAACGATAAACACATCTGTTCCATACCGTGTATTTGTCCAGATGGAAGGACCCTGTAACAATGCAGGCGCTTATGTGACCAATAAAACAACCACAACATTCGATGTTGTTCAGCAAAATACCGGAAGCAATTGTAACTCTTCTTTCAGTTACAGAATTGTTGCCAAGCGGAACGGATTTGAAAACTTATACATGGGAACTCCGGGACAAACTTCAGTTTTGGCCCATCAATACATACAAAATAATTTCCCCGAAATCCTTACGGAGGCAGCGCAAATCGAAGCAGATGCAGATGCACATAATGAAACTTTGCTGCCTGAAGGTTATACGTTCACAAATCCTCCTGCACTTACTCACATACAGCCAACGCAGCCGAGAGTGTTAACTACTAATCCGACCAAAGATTTAGTGCTGCCGCCTCGGTAATATGATTTCGCAATAATTAACAAAAAACAAATGAACAAAATCCTTATCACGGTACTTTTTATTCTAAGTACTGTTACTCTGCCCGCACAAATTTTTATTATGCCGCAGACAGGAACAGATACCATTTACACCTGCAAAGCGAAATTCTTCGACTCCGGAGGACCGGGTATCTCCGGATATTACAGCAATAATGAAAACGGAAAATTGATTATCTGCCCTACAGACAGCGGGCAATTTATTAATATGATGTTTTATAATGAAGGATTTAATTTAGCCTATGATTTCACCCCCCCCATTGAGAGGATGCTTGTTTACAACGGAATGGATACAACTCAATGGCTCGCAACTTATGAGGGGTTGTTACTCTGCCCCTTTGTAGTTTACTCGCTTGACAGCGCCAATGGCTGCATTACGGTTAAATTTTTTTCCGACAGCGCAGTTACACACCTGGGATGGCAGGCATTAATTTTTTGCACAGATGCTCCTTATTCGGCAGCTCAGGGGAGCGGTTGCTGGTTCCCGCTTCATATAACACTTCCATATTCTACAATCTTCGAAACTACAGATTGCTCCGGAAACAACGGCACGCTTGGCAGTTGTCCTACATACGTTTCAAATACTGACAGAACCTATAGTTATATCGCTTCGGGTCCTGAATGTCTATCAATAGCTCTGTCTAACATTGAAGTTCAATTTACAGGTCAGCATGTCAATTATTCTGTTTTCTATAATGCATGCCCGGGGTCGGGCGGAATATGTATCGGATTTAATGATGCGCTTATGACATCTAACACTGGAGGTTCGCTTTCAGGCAATGTTAATTTGCCTTCGGCAGGAATTTATTACATTGTAATTGATGGAGATGCACCCGGGTTTATTAATTATGATATAGACATTGCATTGTGTACTATAGGAATAGATGAGCCAAATTCAAATCAGTTATTTTCTCTTAGCCCTAATCCTTCCAACGGAGTTTTCACTTTGCAATCCAATACTGTCTTTGGACAACTAATCGTTACTAATGTTTTAGGAGAAACAATTTATAAACAAGAAATTGTTTCTCCTAAAACAGAAATCA
The DNA here is from genome assembly GCA_035293345.1 of Bacteroidia bacterium. Lineage (GTDB taxonomy): Bacteria > Bacteroidota > Bacteroidia > AKYH767-A > 2013-40CM-41-45 > 2013-40CM-41-45. Next base: position 1,131 of record DATDOJ010000306.1, on the reverse strand, counting down.
ATTTGAGCGGTCAGTCCGCGGGAATTTACTGGTGCCGCGTAATCAGCGAGGACAAAAAGATTTTGGGAACACGAAAGTTAGTGGTTATGCACTGAGGCGCTGCCGCTTTGCAGGTGTAATCACTGAGTTATTAAAACACAAAAAGGCGTTCCACAGCGGAGCGCCTTTTGTGCTGCGCGATTATGGCGTGTGATTTATTTTCAATAAAAAAAGTCCGCCTCCCGATACTTATCGGGAAGCGGACTTACTTAAAAACAAACAAAAGATTATTTCTCTTTTTGCTCTGCGGGCTTCGCGATTTTTTTCTCCATCTTCACTTCTGTCCTTGCCGGTTTTACTTTGCCGCCTGCATGCTTTGCACCTCCTGCGTGTTTAGCGCCACCTGCATGCTTGTCTCCGCCAGCGTGTTTTTCACCCCCGGCATGTTTAGCTTCATTTTGTGAATTGTTGTCCGGAGTCGCAGCCGGAGCAGTAGCTGAAACTGGTGCCGGAGCAACCGAATTAACTGCCGGTGTCGGTTTCTGATTGGCAGTTGACCTGCGCGGAGCGTTTTCCGGTTTTGCCGGAGCGGCAGCAGGCATTGCAGCCGGAGCCGGTGCAGCATCAACCGGTGTAACAGCCGGTGTAACTGCAGGAGCCGGTTTCTGATTAGTGGTTGACACACGCGGAGCAATTTCCGTTTTAGCCGGAGCAACAGCAGGTTTGGTTTCCTTCTGTGGTGCCGGGGTTGCACGGTCCTGTGCAAGCGCTGTTCCTGCAATGATGATTGCGAGAGCAACTGCAAATAATTTTTGTGGTTTCATTTTTTTGGTTTTAAAATTTATGATACAAATGTTGACTAAGCTGCATGAACTGAAAATGATTTTAATGAAACTTGAAATTCATTTTCACCTGAAGTTTAGACGGTGTGTATAACTCTTTTCACATAAACTTATCCATCACTTCGCGGCTTACCCCGGTGAACGAGAATCCACCGTCATGAAAAAGATTTTGCATGGTCACCATGCGTGTTAAGTCCGAAAAAAGAGTGACGCAATAATCCGCGCAGGCATCGGCTGTGGCATTTCCGAGGGGTGACATCGCTTCGGCATAATTGATAAATGCCTCAAAACTTTTCACACCGCTGCCGGC
>DATDOJ010000305.1:0-3777 GCA_035293345.1 Bacteroidia bacterium | reverse complement strand
TAAATACTGAAGATGCTTGAGCCGCCTCTTGATTCTTTCCTGCCTTCAGCAGATAAGAATGTTTTGTTAATCTTACTCAATGTTGCGGACCATGCCAAAAGAACGATGTGTTTTATTTCTGCATCATTTATTTTTTCAACTTCTGATTTCATCACAGCTAAAGAAACAAGTTGTGATTTAGTAAATAAGTCATGATAAGAAACAACATCGGAATTTTTAGGCAAAAGAATATTTGGAGGAAAAGAAAATGAACTTAAGTAGGATTGCCATTGTGCTTCCAACTCAGTTTCACTTAGAAAAATCAAATCATTAATTAAGGGGGTAATATTATCAATTGTTTGAGCAAATGCATCTTGAATATCACTTTGTTTAATCTTACTTAACAAATACAAACCATCCGAAATAAAATTTGCAAGCGGATTAATATCATTTTGAATTCCAGTTCGTGAAAGCAAAAAAGATTCAATTGCAGTAACCCCTGAACCACCAAATGGGTCAAGTACTTTTTCACCCGGAGAGGAATAATTTTCAATGTATTCGCGTACTACATTATAAGGTCTCCTTGTAAAATAGGGATGAACTCCATAATGCCTTCTGGCCCCCTGTCTATCAGGTTCAATCTTATGTAAAATTGGTTGAATAATTTGAGTGTTCATAGATTACCAATATATCCGCACATTTCATCAAGTTCAATTATATCAATATTGGGTTGAACATATTTTATGTCGTCAACGGCACACAAAATTACCGCTCTGCTTAATTCGTCTTTGCCATATTTCTTTTGCTGATACGAAAATCCATTACTGAATTTTTTGATTTCAACTGGAACAGAGTAAGGAGGATAATTCTGAAATTCAAAATTGCTGAAACAGTCGTATCCCTTACCAACATATGGTCCTAACGCGACACCTAAAAGTTTCAATGACCCGGATGCTCGTAATAAGTCAGGTTCTTGCAGGTGTGGTATTCTTTCTTTTGTTGAACTAACGACTCGGCAGATTTCTTTTAATGCCCATTCTATTTCCTGCTGTTGTTTCTTCTTCAGAAATTCTAATTGAGCTTTCCAAAAAGGACTAACATAAGTATGTGAAAATGTCAAGGGTCTTTCTACTCTTGTAATGCTTTGTTCTCTTCCTTTTGAGGCATATTTTATTTTGACTGGGGTTAAATAAAAACAGTCATCAAAAGTTTGTATATCAACATCAATTCTTTCAAAATCCCCATCTTTTAAATTATACCATTTTCTAATTGATTCACCTATACTTGCTTCCGCCTTTCCCTGCTGAATTCTGTCATGCCCAACATTGCCAGATACTATTTTCCCCTTTGAATCAATCTTATGCTCTTTGCCAACTGCAAAAAAATTAGTTTTGGTAGCACCATATGGAGTAACTAACGCAACTTTTACAGCTCCCTTTTTCCTTAAATAAATTTTTACTGCCTCAGAAAGATTATGAAAGTAATATTGCGGGCCACCCGACTTAATACTATCTCTTTTCGTTTGTTGTAAATGCATTTAATAAAGTTTCGCTGTAAAAATAAACGAATTATTAAAAGAGGATGAAACAAGGTGCCCCCACCTATCCATTCATCGAAATCATAAACTCTTCGTTGGATTTTGTTCCTTTCATGCGGTCGAGGAGAAACTCCATGGCTTCCATCGGGTTCATGTCGGCAAGATGGTTTCGGAGGATGTACATCCGGGTGAGCATTTCTTTTTCGAGCAGCAAGTCCTCCCTGCGCGTGCTCGATGCAACCAAATCAATGGCAGGGTAAACACGCTTGTTGGAAAGCTTGCGGTCGAGCTGCAGTTCCATGTTGCCTGTTCCTTTGAACTCTTCGAAAATAACTTCGTCCATCTTGGAACCGGTTTCAATCAGCGCTGTGGCAATGATGGTGAGCGAGCCGCCATTTTCAATTTTGCGTGCCGCACCGAAAAACCGTTTCGGTTTCTGCAATGCATTCGCTTCCACACCGCCCGACAAAACTTTTCCCGAGGCAGGCGACACGGTGTTGTAGCCGCGCGCAAGGCGTGTAATCGAGTCGAGCAAAATCACAACATCATGTCCGCACTCGACAAGGCGTTTTGATTTTTCAAGAATGATGTTCGAAATTTTTACGTGGCGTTCTGCCGGTTCATCAAAAGTTGAGGAGACAACTTCCGCTTTCACACTGCGCGCCATGTCAGTAACTTCTTCGGGGCGTTCGTCAATCAAAAGAATGATGAGATACACTTCAGGATTATTTGCTGCGATGGCGTTGGCAATTTCCTTGAGCAAAACTGTCTTTCCGGTTTTCGGCTGTGCCACAATCAGTCCGCGCTGTCCTTTGCCGATGGGAGTGAACATGTCAATGACTCGCGTTGACATGGTGCTTCCCTTGCCGGACAGGTTCAGTTTTTCATGAGGGAAAAGCGGAGTGAGGTAATCGAACGGAACGCGGTCGCGCACATCCACCGGGTCGCGCCCGTTGATTTGCTGAACATTAACCAGCGGAAAATATTTTTCTCCTTCGCGTGGCGGACGGATGGGTCCCTGTACCGTATCGCCTGTTTTCAGTCCGAACAATTTCACCTGCGACTGCGAAACATAAATGTCATCGGGACTCGGGAGGTAGTTGTAATCGGATGAGCGGAGAAATCCAAAGCCCTCGGGAACAACTTCGAGTACACCTTCGCTAACAATCGCTTCTTTAAAATCGTAATATTCCTGCGGGCGTCCGGTTGGAACAAAGGGTTTGAAATTTCTTGTATCGTTGGTTGACTCCACCACAGTTGCAGGTGCGGGCGGAGGAGCAGTATCATTGTTTGCTGCAGGCGCTGCAACAGTTTCTTCAGCAGCACTCATGGTCGGCTCGTTGTTTTCATCATCGTTTGCCGCAAGAGGAACATCGTTGTCTGCCGTGAGATAAGTTGGAAGGATGTCATTTTCGTCAACGTCATTTTCCCGTGTCGGGCTAACGCGTTTGCGTCTTGGTTTTGAATCTTCAGTCATTCGGGGTGGATTGGGTGCAAGAGGTTTCTTGGTTGAACTGCCCACAGGCAATGCTGCCTGCGTGTCCAATATTTTATAAACGAGGTCTTGTTTCTGGAGTGAGCCGTAGTCGGGAACGCTGAGCGTCTCCGCTATGTCACGCAATTCCTGAATGGATTTTTCATTCAGTGATGTTATGTCATACATACAATAAAAAATAGTTATCGGTTATCAGTTATCCGTTGTGCGGATAAAATAAAATGTGTTAAGAAAATAAATACAATCAGTAAGTTTATGTATCGGGATTCAACCTTTAACAACTTCGCGGTTGAACGCTTGGAGAATTAGAAATAAGTTTCAGGGAACGAGAGCTTGTGATTCTGAAATCGGATGTAAAGAAAGGATTTAATTATCACTTGTGCAAATCCATATAAACAATATCGGCAGGTGTTCGTTTCATCTGTTCTTCTCAAGGGCTATTTTCAAACCAAGAAGTATGAGGATAAATGCAGTGACTTTTTGCTGCATCCTCCAGAACAGCGGGTGAGAAGAAAGTACGTTGCGAAGTTTACCGAAGAACAATGCGATGGCAATGCTCACCATTGTTCCGGAAAAAATAAACCACAATCCGAGACCCAAAAGCTGAGCAGAGAAATATTCCGAGTGCGCATCGGCAAACTGCGGAAGAAAAGAAATGAAGAACAATGCAACTTTAGGGTTGAATACATTGGTGAGAAATCCCTGCTTCAAAAGTGTGAATGAGGAAAGTTTATTTTCTGCTGATGAATTAATTCCGCTGAGTGAT
>DATDOJ010000304.1:0-9907 GCA_035293345.1 Bacteroidia bacterium | reverse complement strand
CATGATTGACATGGAAAACTTTGCCGACTATTTCATCGTGGAAACGTTTATCGTCAACGTTGACTGGCTCGGCTCCTACACCAACAACATTAAATATTGGCGCACGAACGACCCTGTCGGCAGGTGGCGTTACATGTTGTGGGATGCAGATTTGTCTCTCGGAAGAAATCCCATGACCGGTGCCAGCACAACAAACATGCTCGACCGCGCAATCAATCCAACGAAAAGCAATCCGCATTCTGTCATGCTCAAAGCGCTGCTCAACAACACCGGCTTCAGAAATTATTTTGTCAACCGCTACTGCGATTTGCTCAACACCATTTATCTGCCGGACAAATTCAAAAAGCAAGCCGATGACCTCCACGATGAAATGCAGCCGGAAATGGCAAGGCATTTTCAGTTATGGGGAAATTTCGATTCGCTTCCGCAGCCATATCCGCTCTTCTATCCGTTATTAGGATTGTCTTCGGATGTTCCGACCTGGGAACAAAACATTGACACGGTGAAAATGTTTATGGACAGCCGTCCTTACTATGCATTCAACCAATTGCAAATTCAGTTTTCACTTGTACAGCAGGTTGATGTGGGTTTGAATGTTTATCCTGCCGGAGCAGGAACAATTAAACTTAACACCATTTATCCGGAATCATTTCCGTGGTCGGGAATTTACATGGAGGGAGTTCCGGTAACGATGACCGCATCGCCAAACACGGGATATAAATTTTCTCACTGGCAATCGCCATCGCTCATTGCAAGTCCCAACAGTAATTCTTCCGTCACACTAAACATTACACACGGTGAAAACTTTACTGCTTATTTCGAATTACCGGATTTGAGTTTTGATGTTTACCCCAATCCGTTCGATGAAACCTTCACCGTTTATTTTCAGTTGCCCGAAGAAGCGCAGGTGTCACTGAAAATGTTCAATGCCCTCGGACAGGAAGTTGCCGAAATTATTTCTGACCGGCATTTCACAGCATCGGGCACATACCGGATTAATGTGGATGCCAAACACTACTCATTGACAAGCGGGGTTTATTTCATAAAATATAAGACCAATGAATTTTCCAGGATGATTAAGCTCGTGAAGGTGAATCATTAATGTGCTGTCATGATTTTAATCATTGTTTTCTGTTGAACAGGTGCAGTCATTTACAGAAAAACTAAAACGATGAATTATGTTTTACTCATGGTTGGATGGATGATTGTTTCACTCTTCTTGATATTTTTCATCATCCAGTTCGACAGGAAAAAATTTGCAAGCGTAGGGAATGGCTTCCTATATCTCGCGCTCTCATTTATTTTGGGAGTTGCTTTTCTGTTAGCTTGCCTGAAACAGTTTGGAATGTAATAGTTTTCTAACCGAATTTGAGATATGACAAATAAAAATTTTACTCAGGCAATCGCAGTTTCAATCATCAGTTCGCCCTGTAACTTTTTCAAATCATCCTTAAAACTTTTCAACTGCAACCCTGTTTCTTTCTTTATACGGGGGATGAGATTTTTATAATAGTCAATTCCTGCAATCAGGTTGTTCCTGAATTCTTCCGCATATTTTTTTTGCTTCAGCGAAATATCCTCTTTGCCTTTCAGAATTTCATTCTTCAGATAGTCAACATACATCTTCAGTTCATTGATGAACATGTTAGCCCTCGGCAACGAGTTGAGAAGATTGATTCGCCCGTAGATATGATTTACCATTTCCTGCATGGAAAAAACTCCGGAAAAATATGCCAGGTTCGGTCCCGGGCAAATACTTACAGCGTTTAATTCGTGAGCCGGAGACAAATGATTTTTCAGCAGTGCCGAAACGCCAAGCCCCTCGCACAGGCAATCTTTTTCTGTAACGAGTTCAAGTTCTCTTTGAAAAATCTTGTCCGTTAAGTTTTTGCTTTTCAGCTCTTTGATTTTTAAATCCTGGTACTGGCGTGATGCCGTGCAAATCGGTTCGGCTGTGAACTCAGTATTGAATGTAAGATATTTTTTGTAGCATGGACTTCCTGGTCTTCCCGCTGCCACTCTTTGCCTTCGCTGCTTCTCCGATGAGCTTTTATGAAAATTATTGAACAGCACTCCGAGCGGAGATACATGACTCAGGTAATAATCCTCCTGCTTCGCTTCGGCAAGCTGGTGAAGCGTTTCGTCATCCACATTGGTCACTTCGGGCACAAGCAGGAACGGGCTTCCCCATCCTGTGCTGTCCACTTCGTAATGGTCAATAAGAAATTTATTTTCTCCGGCTGTTCCGATTCCTCCCTGTACGGTCACTTTCATTTTGGGAAGTGAAATATATTTTTGCCTTCCTTTTTGACTCAGCGCCTCATTGCAAATGCTGAAAAGTTCACCGGCAAGCTCACTTCTTCTTACACGAAACTCTTCCAATATCGGACCAAGCAAATATCCGTCAGTTGCAAAAGCATGTCCGCCACAATTCAATCCCGATTCAATTCTGAATTCAGAAATCCAGAGTCCCTTCTTCGCCAGGAATTTTCCCTGAATTAATGCCGAACGATAGTCGCTCACTTTCAGAGTGATTTTCTTCTTTGAGATTCCGTTTTCATCGGGAAAAAAATCTCTGAAGTTCTCGCAATATGAATACAAGCGCGGATTCATGCCTGCTGAAAAAATAACTGACGACCCGAGCTTGCTGTTGGCGAACCCCCGTAAAGCAGAATGCGCAGTTGCATTTTCCGGGGGTACATCTTCACCATTGGCAGCATACGTTGATGTGTCAACTTTCGTCATGATGTTCACATCAATTGAGCCTGCAATAATTTTGCTGCGCAATTGCTTTTTCAGAAATTCCTTAGCCGACCCATCATGCATTGAATTCATTTCCAGAAATAATTTCCTCAGCGGTGATTCATCCGGAAGCATCTCAAAATATTTCATGATGTCTTTTCCCCTTTCAAACGGCTCGGCTTTTAGAATTACCATTTGCTTTTCCACTATTCTTTCAATCAGATTTAAGTAAGCGGTGATACGTTTTGCCCTGCGGTCTTTATCATTTATTAAAATCGGAATATATTCCTCATCGTTTTGAAATGCATGAAATTCCCTCATGCGTTCAATCAGGTGGTCTTCGATGATGGAAATCACCGATGAAATTCCGAAGCGCGCAACTTTCAACGGAGTGTCAATCGTGAAACCGAGCCCCATCACAGGAATATGAAAAGAATGATATTCTTTATTCGTCATCAGTTTTACTTTTTAGTTATCGTTATTGCAGCACGTATGATTCTTCCTGCTGCAAAATGCCAAGGGACTTTGCCACGCTGTATATTTTTTCAATCGCCTTATCCATTTGCTCAGTCGTATGTGTTGACATCAGTGACAAACGAATCAATGAGGAATCGCTTTTAACAGCTGGTGACACGACAGGGTTTATAAATATTCCTTCATCAAGCAGCTTGCTTGCGAATTGAAAGGTGAGCATATCGTTGCGCACGAAGATGGGAATGATGGGCGTTTCGGATTTTCCTAAGTCGAAACCCATTTGCTTCAGCGCATATTTCATGTACCATGTGTTTTCCCACAACTGCGCAACGCGCTCCGATTCATTTTTCAAAACCCGCAGCGCGCCCAGTGCAGCGCCTGCAGCAGCCGGGGGTATGCTCGCACTGAAAATGAGCGAGCGCGCATGATGTTTCAGATAATTAATAACGTCCACTCTGCCTGCAACAAAACCGCCAAGCGATGCAAGCGATTTGCTGAACGTTCCCATTATCAAATCCACTTTGTCGGTGAGGTTGAAATGAGCAGCGGTGCCGTCACCATATTTTCCGAGTACGCCAAGTGAATGCGCATCATCAATCATAACCATTGCATGATATTTTTCAGCAAGCGCAATCATATCTTTCAGTTTAACAATATCTCCCTCCATACTGAAAACACCATCACTGACTATCAGTTTTACGTTGTTACATTTCGCTGACTGCAATTGAACTTCCAGATTACTCATATTATTGTGTTCGTACTTTCTCAGGTTTGAAAATGAAAGCCGCCCGCCTTCAATTATGGAAGCATGGTCCATTTCATCAAGAAGGATGCAGTCGTTTCTTCCTGTTAATGTTGCGACAACACCGAGATTTGTCTGGTAGCCGGTGGAAAAAACAATAGCGGATTCTTTGCCTGTAAATTCGGCAAGTTCTTCTTCAAGTTCCTCGTGAAGGCATGAGTTGCCGTTGAGAAAGCGCGAGCCCGAACAGCCCGTACCGTAGTGTTCAAGAGCGAAGCGGGCTGCTTCTTTCACTTTAGGATGATGCGTCAGTCCGAGATAACTGTTGGAACCGAACATCAAAACCTTTTTTCCCCTGATAATTACTTCCGTTCCATAATTCATCTCCAACGGACGGAAATAAGGGTAAATTCCCTGTTGCTGCAACTGAGCAACTATCTGAAACTTATTTATTTTTTCCTTTAGTGCGTGTGGAACCATGTAATATCAGTGTTTGTATTTAAAAAAACAGATGAAAAAATTCCCGAGTTTCCAGCAAAGAACTTTCTAATTGTCAAGATAAAAAATATGAAATCGTAATTTTGATTTTCATTTACTATAAAGAAATAATTTTCATCTGAAAATAGTTCTCAATTATTTTTCGCGCCCTGCTGAATCCATTTCAAAATCAAGTCGGTTTCTTCTTGCCCAAGATATGGACCACCCGGAGGCATCTCCGGAGGACTTTGTCCCATACCTGCAACGCGGATGTAGAGATAACTTTCCGTGGGGCTGAGCGTGTCGAGATAGTTTCCCCAAAAACTTGTAGGGTTGATAACAAGTTCTTCCCACGAGCAGCACGACAGCAAATTCAGAAACGGATGTATCTGGTTGTGGCAGTGAATGCAATTGGCATTGAAGATAGGTTGAATGTCATTGGCAAAATTTACGGTCGTATCCTCGGGAATAAATGGTTTGATAATAACCGGCCCCGTGTCTTTTTCACAGGCGGAAAAAAGCAAAGCTGATAAGCTGAAAAGTATGATTATATATTTTCTCATGGTTTCTTCTGCGCTTTTTTATTCCAGAATGTTCTGCGAATGTTGAATCCCAAAACGAGATTCCCCTTTTTGTAATTGTAACCGTCTTTAAAATAAATTTCCTGTTCGACTAATTCGCCTGACGAACTCAGAATCAGTTGAAAAATATGCCCGGTGGTTCCCATCTCCCAGGCAACTGAGAGCGGATAATCATTTTCTGACGGGCGGTTGTTAAAACGATAGGCATATTCTGCTGTCAGCGATGAATGTAATCCGGTTTTATACATGACACTGACCGGAACCGACAACATATGGTTTTCAAATCCGGGGCTCACAAGATTTTTGTAACCCCAAACGGATGTTATCTGCATTGAAAACTTTTCAGAAAATTTTCTGGCGCATATTAATTCCGAGCAGTATGAAAAGCGGTGATTGAATTTATAAGTGAAAGGAGTTATGCCATCGCTGTAGAAAGCATACTCCAACACTTTCGGAAAGCGGTTGGTTTTCATGGCAACATTCAAATAAGCTGCAACCGTCAGCGGCATCTTATTGTCTTCCGTCTGGCGGAAGAGAAGATATTTGAACTCTCCGTCAAAAGTTTTTTCATTTTTTGTTCTGCCTAAGCCAATATTTAATTTATCGCCAACCGGAACAACGAACGCAAATCGGATGTTGGCAGGCAAATCGAAACCGAGAAATTGTTCGTAAACCGTGCTGTCTGGACCAATCATTCCGAAGCGGTGGCGGATGGAAAACTCGAAACTTTTGGACTGAACCATTTCCGTTGTCTGAACATTCGACAGCTGGCTGCTTCTGAATGTTCCGAAAACATATTCTTTTTCTTCCTGAGAAAAACTGATGAGAGGCAGCAGGCAGAAAGTGAAATAAAAAAAAATTATTGTGTGCCTTCTTTTTTTCCGAGTTCCCTGATGTAGCATACAAGTTTCCAGCGTTGTTGTTTCGATAATGATTTTTCAAGCGGCAGCATCTCGCCCCGCCCCTTCGACATTTTCCAGAAGATAGCTCCGTCACTCTGCTTCTGAACTTTGTCCGAGGTATGGTCAGCGGGCTTGGGCTTCAGCTCTTTTGAGGCAGGTCCCTCGCCTTTGCCGTCTAATCCGTGACACGACCAGCATACACTTTCATAAATTTTTTTTCCTTCGGCAATAATTTTTCCGTCAGCGGTAAAAGGATTTTTCAGTGTATCTGCAAAAGCGGGAGCAACCCATTCTTCATTGCCGCGCCCGATGCTGCTGCTGAAAATGACCCATCTGGAAAAAACCAAAACTGTTATACAAATCGTTTTCATTTCAGTTTGTTCCTTTCATGCCTGCCATTGCCGATTGAATTTCTTCCGCACGATGCCTGTGCATTTCTGCTTCCGCTTTCTGCCCGATGTCGTCAAGAACTTTCGATAATCCGAGGTGTGCATTCAGATAATCGGGATTAACGGTGACTGCTTTTTCAAGCGCAAGCACTGCATCGTCCTTTTTCCCATCACTGAACAACAGCATACCGAGATTGTATTGCGCCTGGGCATTGTCCGGTTGCAGCCGTGTCAGTTCCTGCAAATGATAAATTGCTTTACCACGAATTTTCATTCTGATATAAATTAATCCGAGGTTGTTGTGTATGAGCGCAGTATTCGGCATGACTTCGTTGCAAGCAATCAAATATTTTTCTGCTTCCGTAAAACGTCCCGTCTGAGTGTACATCATGCCGAGCGCCAGCATCGTCTCGGTATTACCGGAATTATTTTTCAGCGACTGTTCGTAGTGAACTAAAGCAGAGGTGGCAAATCCCATCTTCTCTTCTATGTGCCCGAGCATGAGATATGCATCGCTTTCGATTTTTAAATCATGGTCCGTTTTAAATTCAGAATTATCGGTGACAATTATTTTTAGTTCTTCTGTTGCAGTTTCAGCGCGGTTTGAAACGTACATTAATTTTGCAAGGCGAAGGCGTGCTTCGTGGTCATCAGGTTTGACGGCAAGCATTTTTACAAGATGGATTTCCGCCTGAGCGTAATCTTTCTTGTATAAATAGATGGCAGCCAGTTCCCGGGTTAAACTCAGCGGAGAATAAATTCCCCAGGCGTCCGCCAATTGAAGGTGTTGAAGCGCAGATTTGAGTATCGAAGTTTTCGTTTCGAAAAATGTGATTGCCTGCCGGTCGTTACTTTGTCTCACTATTTCATTGTATTGAGAATCACCCATGAAACTGTGATAGTGAACATACGCGCTGTGAATGCTGAAAAGAAAAATAAAAATTGTCAATGCAGAAAAATATTTTCCGGCAGCAGTGATTCTTCCGCTGTGTTTGAGAACGAGTTTTCCGACAGGCACATATTCTGCGCGAAATAACCTGACAAACAAAACAGAAAAATAAGAGAAGACCACAGCAAGTGTTATGGCGAGCAAAAACGGAACTGTATCATAAAGCCCACGGAAGATGATTGTGTAAATCATTGTGAATAGCGCAAGCAGAATATCTTCAGCGAGCGAAAAGTTGTAATGTGTTTTATGAGTTCCCGTTCTGGTAAGCGTTTTGAAAAATGACGGCTTTGTAAATTTAAATTTGATTGCATCATTCGGACAAACGGCAACACAGTCCAAATCTTTCAGGCAATTTGAATTTACGACTTTACCGAATTGTTCAATCTCTTTGTGCACTATAATGTGAGAACTGCAATGAGCAGTACAAATCCCGCATTGCGTGCAATCACCTGTGAGTTTTATTTTTCCTGGAGCAAATTTATCGGTAAAAGCAAAAATAACTCCGTACGGACAAACCTGCTGGCAAAAACTTCTGGTACCAAGAAGGTAAATGATGACAAACCCGCAGACAAAAAATGTGAGAAGCGTTACCGGTATGCTCGGCAGGTTGCGCCAGAAATCGTTGGTAATGAATGATGCCCATCCCTGCGTATCGGTTTGCATGTGGAGCGCTGGCAATGCTTCTCCCCTTATCACTCTTTCAGCCTGAGGCCAGACAAAAAGATATAGCAATGCAGCAACAGGTACAAATAAAAAAGCACGCGAATTAATCGGTTTGGGTTTGATGCGGAGTTTAGCGAGCAGCCATTCCGAAAAATCCTGCAGAGCAAGTATGTGGCACATCCATGAACAAAAAAGTCTTCCGAAGATTATACTTCCGAGGATTGTAATTGCCATGAAAATAAATCCTGCCGTGATAATACCGAGGTGAACGGTGTAAAGCACCTCGTTGAGTTCGAGAGGAGCGAGTGTTTTGCCTGCAATTTTCCAGTGGACAATATGAACGCCCATCAGAACATAAACACTTATTAATGCGGCTGCGCGCCAACGGCTGTATCTTTTTTTCCTCTCCAAGTTGGGAACTGCATTCATATTATTTAACCCGGCATGCGACTGAAGATTCAGCTTAATATTTTTTATTGCACCACTAACTTTCTGAAATAATGTTTATTGCCAATCAGAACATCCATCATATACATTCCCTTTACCGAAGCGCTCATGTCAATATCGTAAGCATATTTTCCGGAGAGGTTTTTAATCTTCTTCACATGAATTTTCCTGCCGACAAAATCAAGCACTTTCACCACCACGTCACCCAAGCCGGGCATGATGATATCGAATGTAAAGTTCCCGGCTGACGGATTCGGATGCACAGAAAAGTTGTTTGTCAAATCCCAACTGTCATTAATGCCGACACATGTTTCAACTGTTGCCGTAACCGCTGTCTGCGGACTTGTGCAAACTGCTCCGCCAACTTCCACTTCCCAGTCATAGAAGAAATAGTAATTGCCGCTTCCGGAACTTGAGCCGACAATCGAGAGCGTATCAACCATTGTATATGGATAGGAAACGCCTGCTGTGTTCCGCCACAGGTTGACATTACCGCTCATGCGCAGCGAATAATTTTTTCCAGGCATCACGTTAAAGTTCAGGTCAACGCGCGATTCTCCATTCGGAACATTTGCTATCACTGCTGCGAGATAAATTCCGATTTCATCCGAAAGAATTATCGTACGGTTTCCCGCTCCGTTAGCAAACACTTTCACCGATTTTATTTTCAGCGGTCTGAACACATCGAACTCTAAATAGTTTGTTGTGCTTGTAGTGTATCCTCCTGTTCCGGTGTTATCGAATTTCCCAACATTGTTTATTATTCCGGGATATTCCGTTTCATCCGTGACAAAATAAGTTGCCGTTGAATTGAGAATCGGTGTGGTGAAATTATTTCCTGTCCCCACCACATTTCCTCCGCCATCATACCACGTAATGTTTGCTCCTGCCGCTGACAGTGTTGCAGATGTTCCGACACAAACCGTGTCGCCCGTGACAACCGGTATCGGGGTGCTGAATCCGGCAACAACATAAGAAGCTGTTCCTGTGCCGCAATAATTTGTAACGGTAACAGTGTATGTTCCGGGACCAACTAAAACACTTTGTGCTGTTGCACCGGTTGACCATGTGTAAGCTGTTCCGGCTGTTGCCGTGAGTTTAAGCTGTTCACCTGTGCAAAGATTCGCGCTTCGGTCAGGCAAAATATCAATGACCGGATTTCCTGGCGTTGCCTGCTGCGTGAGTGTGTAAGGAACAGCAGTGAAATTATTATTTTCATTTTCTTCGAGGAAATAATCGTGCGGGTCCACCTCATACACAATCCAATAATTTCCGTTGCATGTTCCGGGAGGAATATTAATCCACATGCCTCCTAAACTTTCACTGTACACATCTTCATAGCCGCTGGAAATTCCCTGCCCTGAAGGAGCACAGCCATAATTGCCGCCTCCGAGCTGCCAGTTTGGAAAGTTGCTGTTCAGCAATGTGTTCCCCTGGTTGTAAACAGTGTTGTCATCCTTGCAGTGATTAGGCGCACCGCTGCAGGTGTAATAATCCATCAGGCAATAACCGAGTTTATGTCCGTTGCCAACGATATCCCA
>DATDOJ010000303.1:0-18400 GCA_035293345.1 Bacteroidia bacterium | reverse complement strand
GGGGTATTGGAATCAAGATATTCAGGAGCCAGGGGCAGCAATGTATTTCCGTTGAGGAGATACAGGTTTCTAAAATTTGCACTTGAATTAAAATTCTGGCTGTTGCCAGATTGATTTACTTTTTTTGTTTCCATGATAAATGAGTTTTAAATTGTTTATGAACTGTTTCTATCATGGTAGCAGATGGAGAAAAAATGTCAAGAGCAAAACAGAGTACAGAATATTATTTTGAATTTGTCCAGTGAAAAAGCAATGGAATAACAGGCAATCCCGTAAACAACTTTATAGGAGAAAAAGCTGAATGCTCAAGAGGCGACAAGGAGGAATTGGAATAAATAAAAGCAAGCGGAAAATCCGCTGACGAAAAATGAAAGTATTTTTCTGACACGAAGTGACTGAAAATTTCTTTCAGGAAAAACTTCGGCTTGCTTTTACTTTATGCCGAGAAAATCCTTGCGCACCCGAAGGGCACACTTGTCTTGAGCGTTCAGCATATTTTTATGGAAGGGATTGGCTGTTATAAAGACAAATCGGATTTAATTTAATTGCCAAAGTAGATAATAAAAAGTTTTCTGTTATTCAAAGCGGATTCGATTGTAACAACCAGATTTATTTTGGGTAGGAGTAATACTGATATGAAATTCCAATCCTAAATTCAAAGCCATGAGAATTTGAGAAATCTCTTGATGAGGGACTCCGGTAAGGATCTTCCGGAAATTGAGCCCTGAAGCCAACATCAGAATTTAAAAGCAGACGCTCACTCAGATAGGTTTTTAAGGAAATGCCACTAACCCCAATGTAATTGTAGCGGTTAATACTGAAATGCTTAATATCTGTTGAAGAGAAAGCATACCCTCCATCCAAAAAAAATCCAAATTTGACTTTGTGGGATGAATACCAAGGGTACCATTTGATTTCCAACAAGGGCGATACAATATTTAAGCTTTTATAAAAGGTGTCAACATCATTCAAAAAATACCGATAATAATATTCGTAGCGTGTGCATATTCCAAAAGACCAATTCGGATGAGGTTCCCAACTTATTTTCAAGCCATATAAACCAAGAGCTGGTTTTTCTATAATTTCAATTTGGCCGATTAATGCACTAACAGAGAATCCTTTAGGATAGGGAAGCACTTCGTAAATTTCTTTTATTGTTTCTAATTTCAATTCCCTTCTACCGAGACCCTTAATCTCGCATATAACCACTCCATCTTGAATACTAATTATTTTTGCTTTATATATGTTACCGCCATATTGAGCGTATAGAATTATCTTGTGTGGATATCTACTCTGTCCAAAAGAACTATTGAGTAAAAAAATGAGAGCGAATAAAATTAAAAGTAATCCAGGTTTCATAGTTTAGTGATTAAATTTTTTATACTTCTCCGTACTGCTTTCTGAATGATCATCATCAATCGTTCCGTTAGAATTAACCACCCAAGATAAATTATCTATCATCACATGGAATTGATTTGTTCTCTCATCTAATGTAATACTGTCAAATCTGTTCTGAATTATGCGCAGAATATTTTCTCTTTGATTTTTATCAATTTCTTTTTTACTAGTTAATATTTTTATTACTCCATACCTCCCAAGCGTATCTTCTACTATTGCTATGTTGTCAAAAGCTGGAATAATATGTGAGTACTTAAAATCAGCATCAATAATTCCAAATGGTCTAGCACCTGTTTTAATATCAGATTCAATTTTGGTAACACAAGAAATTATTCCCAAATTTTTATTTCCAAATTTTCTAATTGAGAACAGATAATCGTTAATCTGAAAAATTGAATCTAAAGGGTATGGCATATACCGCAATAAGTCAGTCATTGTGCTATCGATGATTGTCCAACGATAGTCCTCATTTACAATACATACTAGAGAGTCATTAAAACCAATTATATTGTGATATAGCTTAGACACCCGTTTCCCCGACTTATTTATTAAAAAATTTCTTTCTGTATTTGAATAATAGCCATACTTTATCCAAACATAGTTAATATTTATATCCCACCGTGCGTCAGAGATTTCTTTTGGCACGAAATTAATTTTTTCTATCTCTCTACTAACCTTTTCATTTATTGTGTCAATGAAATACCATGAACTATCCATGTCATAGACAAGTGCCCTGCCACTCTTAAAACTAATTGCTTTTAAAAAATTTAGGTCATAATCATAATGACCTGGTGCGTTTGAGTGAAAAGCAAGCCTGCCTGAATGATCAATAAAATCATATTTTGATTTATTGGAAATCAATGCTAGACCATCATTAAAGTCTTCTGCATAATCGTACTGTTCACTTGAAATGGATTCTTTCGTTTTTACATTAATAAATCCATACTTTTTAGTATCGTTTTTATAATATCTTGAAATACCTTCTTTCGGGGGAAAGATAATATCTTCATATCCTGCTTCGATAAGAGATTTTCCACTATAGGTCATTTTTCCCTCCTCAGAAACATGATATTTAATTAAACTGTCCTTTATTAATGGTTCAGTATTATTAATTTTTTCACCCCAAAATGCAACAGAATTAATTATTGATTCTAAACTATCGAGACGTTTGGAAAACTTACGATTATTTTCCTGTAAATATTTATCGTACTGGGCTAGTAAATCCTTCAAAGCATTAAGAGAGTCTAAAATCATTCTGTGCTTATCAAAAAGTTCTATTAAAGAAACCGTATTATTAATATTCTGCCCGAACTCATCTTCTGAAATACTGTTTTTTATGTTGTCAGCTATTCTTTTAGAATCCATTGAAAAATTTTGCTCAATAGGATTACTTTTTTGTAATTCAATTTTATTAATTCCATTTACAATGCTTTGTACTCCTTGGATATTAATATTTATTTCAATGTTCGGAGAATAATTGAAATTAAATTGGGGCGGATAACCACTAGCCGGTTTTTTATAATGAGCTATAGTTACTGGAATAGAAATATTCTTTTTTAGATGAATGACAATTCTCTGATTTTTTAATTCTCTCCAGAAATGCGAATTATAATAATCTACTTGAACGTATATCTTAGATTGCACAGATAAAAGTACTTGATCATCGTCAGAAACTTTTTCTTTAGTAGTAAATTTAAATTCCCCCTGTTTAATTATCGTATAGTAGTGAATTGTCCCATTAATTTCTATGTTAATATTAATTATATCGCTAGGAGTAATTTCTACATTTTTCAATATCTCTGTTACGCTCCCTTGAATAATTGTCTGAGACAGTAAAGGAGTTTCAAAAAGAAAGTAAAAAATAATTGTGATAAACAGTACCCTGTATTTTCTATTCATTAGGCAGTGGGGTTATCCTTTTTTCAATCACGAACGGAGGTAAAATATTCTCTTCTAAATCAATTCGCGTTCTTCTTGGACCGGCTGGAGAATATGTTTCATTCCCCATAAACTCTAACGTTATTTCTTCCTGATCGTTATTGGGAATATTAACAGTACAATTTTCGCCATGAGCAATGTAATAATTCTTTTCATCAATTATTAAATTAATCCCATTAAGAAAATTGCCTTTGTTATCAATTACTCGTAACTTAATAGGAATTGTTTTAGGCGGTTGAGAATGTCTGACGTTGAATTTGCTATTTAGAAAAGGTATGGAAAGGACACCAAACAAAATTAAGAAAACAAAAAACAATGTCTGCTTTCTTCCCTTGGTTTTATGTCTTCTTACTTTATTTGATACGCCAGTAGATTTATCAACTATATTATTTTCGTGCAGAGTCGGAATTTTTCTGGTGCGGAAAAAATCAGGAATATCATACCGTTTTAGTTCATCGTTAGTAATACCATAGAGTAATGTCAGTAAATATTCATCATTTTTATTCGTCAGAAACTTTCCTATTTCGATCCAAGGCCATTTCTTCGGAGATTTTTCTTCCGGCTCCAAAATAATTTTACTTAAGACGAATACCAACACACGTGATTGAGGTATCGCTTTCATAATTTCGTCTTTAAAATTATCCCAATCTTTAATACATTCTTTATCATACCAAACTTTTAAACCCTGATTTTTGAGAGTCAAGACAAATGAGTCAACAATAGTTTCTTTGTCTTCTGTCGCATGACAAATAAACGCGTCCCATTTATACTTTTTAAAAAACATCATAGCAAAAATAGAGAAAGAACATTAACTGCCTTTTCCGCTGGACTTTCCATTTATATTTTGCTATGCTATAAACTGCCCTTGTCGAGAGGGCAGTCAGATAATTTTACCATTATCAGAAAAAAGTTTATGACCATAGAAAAACCTTTTTCAACAATTAGAAAAGCGATAGAAGGTTCTGCTGAAAAGCAAGCAGAAAATGAATTTCTTGAAAAGCCGGAACACAGGCACTACAAAGCTGCATTCGATTTTTACAAAACAGTAAGAGCACTTGCTCCAGAGAAAGTTGAATTGCTAATTAAAGCCGCTGCAAAAGCTAAAGTGTTAAAAGATGGAATGGGCGGTGAGTTGTATAAAACTTCAAACCAAGTACTTGACGATTTAATGGAAGGCAGTGAAAAGCAATTCAATGATGCAGTAGACCAAATTAAAGAATCAGGAAAATTATCCGAGAAAGAACTACATGATGAAATACTAAAACTAAATACAAGGTTTATCAAAATAAAAATGGATGAGTTTAAAAAAGATCCAAGGATAGTTACCACTTATGCTGGCAAAGAAGAGCTTATGAATAAATTTATTGATATGGTAACCTCATCAACACTTAACATCCTTAATGCCTATGAAAAAAATCCTGCTCAGTTAAGGGAAATATCTCTTAAAGAATTTTTTGAGATACTTGCTCGCAGGCAACGTGGTAAACCAACAGCGACTGAGTTAAAAGAAAAAATAATGCAAGAAAAATTATCAAAAGGACTATTCAGTAAAATCATAAAATTTTTCCGAAGTATCGATTAGTTTTTTGTTGACTTCTCTCATTGATTGAATAAGATTTGCATAATTCGGATATTGTTTCTGCAACTCTTGCGGGGCAAGTTTTTTGTTTTTAGAATTTCTCTTTGCATTATCAAACCAACGCCTGAATTTTGACTGATGTTCTGTCAGATGAGGTCTCAATATTTCATTTAATATTTCCTGCGCCATTTGTATTGCCGGATACGAATATTTGTTTTTAAAATAAGTAGCAGGCAGCAATTTCATTTCATCGCGCACGATACAGAACAATTTGTACCATGAGTTATAAATTTCTTCAATGACATCGTTGTTTTCGTCAATAGGAATTCCGGCTTTCCGTGTTGAAAGTTCAATGTAAACCCTGCTTGCAAAAATATCAAGGGTTTCATCATTGTTGCTCTCAATGTTAATTTTCTTTTTGGCAACAAGGTTATCGTTTTTATCAATCACTTCTATTTGAAATTCCTCAAAGGTTCTGTAGCGGTCAAACACATCCTCAATTGCTTTATCAACTTTTTCTTTTTCAATCCTGCTTAAATTCAAATAAGGTTTATCATTAGGAATATTGCCGGGGTGAAATTGCAAGACATCAGCCGTGAACAAATGCCAGCGATAATCCTTTTTGAGAATTATGCAAAGTTGATTTAATGAACTGAGCGTCACTGAATGCAAAATCTCTTTTCTCTTCGGCCAGATTCTATTCAGGTGATCGGGACTTAGGTTAATTAGCCCTTCGTCTTTGTTATATCTTTTGCATAAATCTCTCTTTTGCTCTGTTGACACATCAGCAAGATGGCTTCTGTTTATTTTCAAATTCAGAAGTGCCTTGAGAAGTTTTAAATCGAAAGCATTAATATTTCCAGCGCGCACCGGCATGAAGCAAATGTATAACAACAAAGCATTTGCGCGTCTTCTTTTCGCAATCATTTCGCAGTGATGTCATCAGCTCTAAGTCAATTTTTTTGCGCTAAATTCTTCCGTGCTTAGCAGGCGAAAATTTTATAGTACAAAGACATGGAAAGAATTTACATACATGTTGCGGCAAAAGAAATCTGCTATAAAGACAGACGCAGCTTTAAGAAGTGGTGCTCAAATAACGGTGTCGGAATATTGTCTGACAATGGAAGCAAAAAACTGTATGTGATAAAGGAAGAGTTTGAAGAAGCGAAATCAAAAAAGGCAACTGACTACCTGAAGCAAAAAGAAATGCGTTTCAAGAAGCGGGATGGATACAAACCAAAAGGAGAACACGAGAAAAAGTTTCTTTCAATATTGACTGGTACAAACCCCGAGTTATAATCAGCCATTAAGATGGAAAAGCCGCTATACATACCGCCCGCTAAAAAATGGAAAGGATTGACAGTATACTGCTATCGCTGCAAGACAAACGTTTCAGAAATCTGCAGGGAAACAGGGAAGCCATTGCAGCGCTGTCCGTTTGGTGAAAAGCATGCATTCAAAGTTTATGTGCATGTACCCGGGACTGATAACACAAGGAGAACAAAGAAACTTGAAACACGGGATGTGAGTGAAGCAATCAAACAGGTGATGGATTTTGAGAAAGAAGTCAAAGCAGGAAATCAGAAAACGGAAATCAGAATCGAAAGTCGAAAGGAAAATTTGCAACAAGAAAGTACAGTTCCGCACCTGCTTGTTAACGCTATTGCCCGATATGTCGGGTCACTTCATAACGAAAGCGTTCCTGAACATCTGCAGAAAGAACGCAGTGAAGAATATATTGAGGACATAGAGCGCAAACTGAAGCTGCTTGTTCAAAGCTTAAAGCAAAAGGGATATGACCTGTCTTCATTCAGAGTTGACCAAATCAATGATGCGACAGTCGGACATGTATATTCTTACCTGAAAAGCGAAAAGAATTTTTCAGCCAGGACTTTTAATAAGCACTTCAGTTACTATACTTCTTTCCTGAAATGGTTTTCGGAAGAATATTATCCTGTCCGTAGTTGGTTCACGCGAGTTGAAAAAATGAAACCTGTTTCAAATCCGCTAGCCATTTCAAAGGATGAATTTGAAGCATTGCTTGAAAAGATTACCCCCGAAAATGGAATTGAGAAATATTCTAAAGGCGTAAAAGAAACCCGCAACTTCTACCGACCATATTTGAAAAATGCATTCCGTCTGGCTTTGCATACAGGCAGGCGCAGAGAGGAATTAATTAATATGAAGTTCAACGGCATTACTGAAGACAAGGACGGAAGCGGAGACATCAAGGTGGAAGATTATAAAGTCAATCATATTCAAAAAAGGAAAAGGGAAGAGGAGAAGAAGTACATCTATGTGCCGCTTACAAACTCACTCCACCAACTGCTCGATGAAATGGGATATGAGGAAATGAAAGGCACGGATAATTTCATCTTAGCTCCTGAAGTGAAAAGCAAAAGAGGGAAAGCGATGACAGACCTTCTCTCCCGCGCCTTCACCCATTACTACAAGCAGCTTAACACCGGCAGGGAACTTACCTTCAAGTCATTCAGGAAAACTTACATCACCAAGTTATCGGTTTTCATGGGAGGCAACGCTAAAGCAATTACGGGTCACACGAATGACCGAACTATTGAACAACACTATCAGGACAAACGAGTAATTGCGAAAGCGGCAAAGGACTTTGAAGTTTTTTCAAATGAAGTGGAACGCAAAAGCGATCTTCAACGGCTAAGGAATGAATCCCTGACAACACAAAAAAGTATGGAGGTTGAGCAATGAAAAGTTGGAATTTCCGCACCTTGCCGCACTTTGGTGCCTTGTCCGCCTGCTAATAACTTGGGCTAAAAACGCTGAAGCTCTTGTCTATCAAGCTGTACCCGGAGTCGGAGTCGAACCGACATGTTCTTGCGAACACTGGTGTTTGAGACCAGCGCGTCTACCAATTCCGCCATCCGGGCAAGGATTTATTGAATTATTGATTGGCTGAATTATCGAATCAGTAAATCAATAATTCAATAAATCAATAATTCCCAAAGGGGTGGCGAAAATACCATTAAAAGCAAAGCACAGGAAATGCGAACTAAACCCTTTGCCCCCAATGAAAAATTCATTTACTTTGCGTCCCCTTTTTAAGGGGCAAACATGCAGCAATACCGCAACATAAAACTGTTCTCAGGAACTCAATCCCGCTATCTGGCTGAAAAAATAGCAGAATCGTATGGCATTGCCCTTGGCGATGTGGCAGTTTCCCATTTCAGCGATGGCGAATTCCAGCCGTCCATTAATGAAACGGTGCGCGGCTGCGATGTGTTTATCATTCAATCCACCTTTGCACCTTCAGATAATCTGTTTGAATTGTTGTTGCTTATTGATGCTGCCAAAAGAGCTTCGGCACATTACGTCACGGCAGTGATTCCTTATTTTGGTTTTGCCCGTCAGGACAGAAAAGACAAACCACGTGTTGCCATCGGGGCAAAGCTTGTTGCCAATCTTCTTACGGCTGCAGGAGCAACACGAATTATGACGATGGATTTGCACGCTCCCCAGATTCAGGGCTTCTTCGATATTCCTGTTGACCACCTCGATGCTGCTACGATTTTTGTTCCGCATCTTGAAGCGCTTAACCTCCCCAATCTTGTCATCGCTGCGCCCGACACCGGCAGTGCGCACAGGGCAAGAACGTTCGCCAAGTTCTTCAACGCTGAAATTGTAATCTGCGATAAGCAGCGCAAGCGCGCCAACGAAATTGAAAGCATGACAGTGATTGGCGATGTGGAGGGAAAAAATGTTGTCATCGTGGATGATATAATTGACACAGCCGGGACCATGACCAAGGCAGCTGCGATGTTGAAAGAGAATGGCGCAGTCAGTGTTCGTGCTGTGTGCACCCATCCTGTTTTGTCGGGCAGTGCTTACGAAAGAATTGAAAATTCAGAACTTGAAGAAATTGTTGTCTGCGACACTATTCCGCTTAAAAAGAAAACCAAAAAGATTAAAGTACTTGCAACGGCTCCGTTCTTTGCGAGGGTGATTCAGAATGTTTACACGTATGAATCCATCAGTCCTTTGTTTGTAAAAGATAATATAGTTAATACCCCAACCACTTAATAGTTAATTCCCATGAAATCCATTTCAATTGAAGCAACCAAAAGAACAGTCGGAACCAAACAGGCAGTGAAACTCCTGAGAACCGAAGGGAAAATTCCATGCGTTCTTTACGGAGGAAAGGATGTAATTCATTTTACAGCTCCCATACTTTCATTCCGTGACCTTGTATATACTCCGCATGTTTACACCGTTGACCTCAGCATTGACGGTGAACAGCGCAAAGCCATCATGAAAGAAATACAGTTTCACGGAGTGACCGATAAAATCCTCCACATTGACTTTCTGGAACTCACTGCAGGCAAACCGGTGGTGATGGACATCCCTCTCAAATTCACCGGCTCTGCTGAAGGCGTTCGCGAAGGCGGTGAGTTGCGCACCAAACTCCGCAAGCTGAAAGTGAAAGCGC
This sequence comes from Bacteroidia bacterium, assembly GCA_035293345.1. Classification (GTDB taxonomy): domain Bacteria; phylum Bacteroidota; class Bacteroidia; order AKYH767-A; family 2013-40CM-41-45; genus 2013-40CM-41-45. The sequence goes on along the minus strand of DATDOJ010000303.1, from coordinate 9,026 downwards.
TGGCAGAAAATCTTCCGGATGAAATTGAACTGGATGTTTCGAAACTTAATATCAGCGAAGCCATACGGGTGAAAGATGTAAAAATCAAGGGCTGCGAAATTCTTGACCTGCCCAACAACATCATCACGGCTGTGAAAATGCCGAGAGTTTTTGTGGAAGAAACTCCTGTAGTAGCAGTGGAGGGCGCAGTTGTTCCGGGTGCAGAAGGGATAGCACCTGCAATTCCAGGCGCTCCTGCAGCACCGGGCGCAGCACCCGCACCCGCCCCTGCAGCAGCACCGGCAAAAAAATAATGCGAATGTTTTTATCACAAAGCGCTCCGGCAATGTCGGGGCGCTTTTTTATTTTTAGCGAATGAAAAATATTTTTTCTGTTTTAGTTTTTTTGCTTGCCTTGAAATCATTTCATGCCGAAGCGGTTTCAATCACCGTTCCTCCTCACGCAATTTCAATCGCATCATCTTCAATAACCATTGAATGGCAGACAGATGTTTCTTCCACAGGATATATTATTTACGGCAGAACAACTTCCCTTGAACTTGGCGCTATAAGCTCAGCGGGAGCAGGCACATCACATTCCGTTTCCATCACAGGCGCAAATCCGGCAGAAGTTTTTTACGCGAGAGCGTATGCTGTTTCAGGTGTTGATACGAATTACTCTGCTGTTATCACATTCATCACTGCCTCGCTTTCATCGGGAGAAATTATCTGCTACTTCAATCAGCCGGTGGAAACAACTGCGGCAAGTTCGCCAGCGAATTACGCAACGCAGCTCCAGAATTTATTTGATGACACGCTTGCTGCATACATTGACCGCGCGCAGTCAACTCTCGATATTGCCATTTATAATTTCGGCAATGTGAACACGGCTCCTGTTATCAATGCCATCAACAATGCATACAGCCGCGGTGTTAAAGTCCGCATCATCAGCGAGGGAGGCAACTCTAATACTGCACTGCCTTTGATTAATGCAGCCATTCCGAAACTTTCAAGCCCCACAAGCGGCAGCTATGGATACATGCACAACAAGTTTATGATTATTGACCTGTTCACTTCCAATCCTGACGATGCTGTGCTTTGGACGGGTTCTGCAAACTGGACGGATGACCAGCTTAACACAGACCCGAACAACATCATCATCTTCCGCGACCAGAGCATTGCGCGTGCCTATCGTCTTGAGTTCAACGAAATGTGGGGTGACACGGGCATGACCTACAATCTCACCAACTCCCGATTCGGTCAGTTTAAGACAGACAATACTCCGCACCAGTTTGTCATTGGCGGAAACAATGTGGAATGTTATTTCAGTCCGTCTGATGGTGTGACTTCCAAAATCGCTAATGAAATTAACAACGCTAACAATCTTCTTTGCTTCAGCGTGATGGCGTTCACACGAACTGATTTGGCAAGCGCTGTTGCAGCACGGGCAAGTTCAGGGGTGAACACTTACGGAATGGTTGAAGACACGGGCAGCGGGGGAGGCAATGCGTTTCTCATTATGCAGGCGGCAATGAACAACGACCTGCGCGAAGACAATCATTCTTATATCCTCCATCACAAATATATGATTGCCGACCAGGGCGATTCCGCTGCCGACCCGCTCGTGCTCACCGGCTCGCACAACTGGAGCACCTCTGCCGAAACACGCAATGACGAAAACACCGTCATCGTTCATGACCGGCAAATCGCCAATCAGTATTTCCAGGAATTTGTGAAACGCTTTTCTGAAAACGGAGGAGTGATTGGAGTGGATGAAAATGAGAAAGATGATTTTTCTTTTTCGATTTATCCTAATCCGGCTTCAACTCAATTGATAATTGATAATGGACAATTGAAAATTAAAAGTGTGGATATTTTTGATGTACTCGGACATAAAATACTTCAAGCTCATATCTCATATCTCATATCTTATATCTCCATTGACATTTCCTCTCTCTCACCCGGCATCTATTTTCTCCAAGCCAATGCGGGCAGGCGCGTTACAGTAAAACTGATTGTGCAGTAATTCATCCCGCTGCCAGTTTTTGGTATTCGTTTTCATGCCGTTTACCCTGCGGAGACAGTTGTTCAAAAATAAATTTTGCTGCTTACCCGCTGAAACATACTTTAGCGCTCCCGTTTCAAGAAAATCAGTTCGAGAAGAAACCATAGTGTTCTATGTAATACTGAAATGAAAAAAGAAAAAATACGAGTAGCCGTTGCCGATGTCAGTTTCCTGATGTGCGAGGGAATGAAATCATTAGTTGAATCAGCGCGGGCGTTTGAATGGGCGGGCAGCGCACTCACGATGGATGAACTGGAAATGCTGCTGGCAAAAAAATCTCCGGACGTTCTCATGGTTGACCAAACGAGCACAGAATTTTCTTCCGCGCTTGGGTTTGTGCGCGAATGGTTTCCGCTGGTGTCGGTGCTGGCAATAAATAATAAGGCGGAGCGCGAAACGATTCTCAACGCGCTCGATGACGGTGCCTCAGGTTACCTGCTCAAAGAATGTGACCGCAGCGAAATTATTGACGCCATCAAAACAACCGCTTCGCGCGAGCGTTTCCTCTGCTGCAAAATTGCCGACTGCCTCATCAACGACAAACCCAAAACCGGCAGCATGGAGCCGCGCGACTTTGTTTCGTGCGAGGGCGCAAAAATTTCCAACCGCGAAATGGAAATCATCCGCCTCATTGCCGAAGGGTTCAGCAACAAGGAAATTGCCGACCAGCTTTGCCTGAGCGCACACACCGTGACTACGCACCGCAAAAACATCATGGGTAAACTGAAGGTGAACAACACAGCGGGCTTGGTGATGTATGCCATCCGCAACAACATGCTCGACCCGAACAAATATTTGTTCTCCTGACTTTTCAGCATTTCTGCGAACTTAATATTTTTGGCTGCGGGAAAGCATCCCTCCCATTATTTAATGCAGAAGGCAAAGGCATGCCTCAACATATCTTTTCTGTCTCTTAATTCTTCCAACGCAATCATTGTTGATTCCATTATATACTGAATAAGTTCCATTATATTCTTTAGTGATTCCATCATAGTATAAAATAGTTCCATCTGATTTACTGTTTGCTCCATTATAATTTTGATTAATTCCATCATATAAATTAACGATTCCATCTCATATAATAATATATCCATCTTATTAATAGTTGTTTCCAATATTTATAAATATTATTCCAACGTTATTACTGTTGGAGGAACTAAATGTTAATTTTGCGCTGTAACAATAAAATAAACACTTATGAAAAAGGAGGACTATGTTCCCAGGCGCGAAAGCCGCCTTATTATATGGGGGAAGACATTCAAATCGAAGCTGGCGCAGATTGGCGCATCGCTCGGAGTGACTCCCGGAGAAATCACCGAGATTGAAACAGCCGTTGACGACATGGAAGAAGCCATCAAGCAGAACAACCTGGCGCAGATTGCCGCGCAGGTGAAACGCAGGGAAAAAGATGCGACAAAGAAAAAGTCGCTGGCGAAAATCCGCAGGACGGTGAAGCGCATGAAGACGCACACCAACTGGGCGCCAAACATCAGCGCGGGCTTCGGCACCGAAGCCGTTGACCAGAAAGTGGACAAAGACAACTTCAAGCCGGTGCTTCGCGGGCGGGCGCTGCGCGGCTTTGTGAAAATTCAATACACCAAAAAAGGCGTTGACGGAATGAATATCTATTCGCAATACCCCGGAGATACCGAATGGACTTTCCTCAGGTTCGACAGCCGCTCGCCCTACCCCGACACGCGCCCCCTGCGTCAGCCGGGCGTTCCCGAAGAGCGGCTCTACAGCGCCATTGCCGTGATGCACGACAAACAAATAGGGCAGCGAAGCGATACGCTCTCTGTGGTGTTTGCGGGGTGATTGGTTTTTTGTTTGCTATCTTTGGGGGAATATTTTTAAAACTTTCAGGCATGAAAAAAATATTTACTCTTTCCGCTGCGATTATTTTTTCTGTGAGTGTTTTTTCGCAGGCGCCTGCGATACAATGGCAGAAATCACTCGGAGGAACATTAGGCGACTTTGCATATTCTATTCAGCAAACAACGGATGGCGGATATATAGTCGGTGGTTTTTCAGGTTCTAATGATGGTGATGTAACAGGCAATCATGGTGACTTTGATTACTGGATTACAAAATTAAATAGCAACGGAATCATTCAGTGGCAGAAATCTCTGGGAGGAACAAGTTGGGAAAAAGCTCTGGCTGTTCAACAAACTTCTGATGGGGGATATATCATGTCAGGATATTCAAATTCTAATGATAGCGATGTAACTGGCAATCATGGCTTGGAGGACTATTGGATTGTAAAGTTAGATACTGGTGGAACTATTCAATGGCAGAAATCATTGGGTGGAACAGCTACCGAGGAAGCACATTCCATTCACCAAACAACTGACGGAGGATATATTGTTATTGGACCATCTTGGTCAAGTGATGGGGATGTAGTCGGGCATCACAGTCCTTTTTATAATGACTACTGGGTTGTTAAGCTAAGTAGTGTGGGGAATATTCAATGGCAGAAATGCTTGGGTGGAACAGGTGATGATATTGGCACTTATATTATACAAACTTCTGACGGAGGATATATTGCTTGTGGATGGGCTGGGTCTCTTGATGGCGATGTAACTGGGAATCATGGCAATGTTGATTATTGGATTGTAAAACTAAACAATAGTGGAACCTTACAATGGCAGAGGTCATTGGGTGGTACAAGCGCAGATTATGCAACTTCAATTCATCAAACAATTGATGGAGGATATATTGTTTCAGGATATACAAATTCTAATGATGGCGATGTAGCCGTCAATTATGGCAGTTCAGATTGCTGGATTGTAAAATTAGATAACACTGGAGTTATTCAATGGCAGAAATCACTTGGTGGCTCTCTAATAGACAAAGCAAATTCCATACAGCAAACTATTGACGGAGGATATGTTGTTGCAGGATCTTCACGTTCAATTGACGGAGATGTAACGGGAAATCATGGGCAGAGCGATTATTGGATTGTAAGATTAGACAATAGCGGAAATATTCAATGGCAGAAATCACTCGGTGGAATACTTGGGGATGAAGCGCTTTCAGCGCAACAAACTTCTGACAGTGGATATATTGTCGCAGGATTTTCATGGTGCAATGATGGTGATGTGACAGGGCATCATGGCACTACTTCTTATCCTGACTTTTGGATTGTAAAACTCTATCCTGATTTTCCTACGAGTACTAATGAAAATAATTTTTCTTCCTCAATAACACTTTTCCCCACCACCGTCTCAAACGAATTAAAAATTGAAAGCGGAGCAATGGAAATTGCGGCTTTGGAAATTTATGATGTGGTGGGAGTGAAGTGCCTCACCCTAAATCCCTCTCCAAAGGGAGAGGGACTTCGCATTGATGTTTCTTCTTTAGCAGAAGGAATTTATTTTGTCACCGTGCGCGATGAACAGGGAAACAGGGTGACGAAAAAGTTTGTGAAAATGTAATCTTCGAATAACGAATCAATACCAATATACGAATTACGAAAAAAAGTAGCAGAGAATTTTACGATTCAATTCTTTGCGTCTCCGCGTCTTTGCGGTGAAAAAAATTACAGTTCTTTATCCGCTAAACTTTTCTTTCGGGCTGCGGCTTCCTGATTTTCTTTACGGCTTCATCCCATGAATAATTGGTTCCGGTATTTTTCAGGTATTCATCCAGACGTTTATCCAGTTCGGCTTTTTGCTCTGCAGTCAGCAACGAGCCGGAAGCAATATCATCTTCAACAATAACGTAAAGCGCTTTCAGTTTTTTTTCTTCGGCTGCATCAATGAAGCCGTGAAGTTTTTTTCGCAATTGAACTAATGTCATTATAATTTTTTTTCAAAATTAATAATTAATTTTCCTTTTCAATCTGCGAATCTGCGGCTAATAAAACTTCCTTTTCAAACTCTTCAGGAGTCATCGCATCTTCCACTTTATATTCCCCGATGCGCGTGCGCGTTAGCGAAGAGAGATAGGCACCGCATTCAAGATGCTTTCCGAAATCATTTGCCAGCGAACGGATGTATGTTCCCTTACTGCACACAACTTTGAATGAGACATTGGGTAAATCAATTTCAGTGATTTCAAAAGAGTGAATGGAAACTGCAACGGGTTTCATTTGCGCTTCTCCACCCTTGCGCGCAATTTCATAAGCACGCACACCTTCAATTTTTTTTGCCGAGTGCAGCGGAGCCGCCTGCAAAATTTTCCCGGTGAAATGTTTCGCGGCATCACGGAGCATTTTTTTGGTTAGGTTAGAAAAATCTTTTCCTTTTGATATTTCTGTTTCCAAATCATACGATGGCGTGGTTGCACCAAGCACGAAAGTTCCTGTGTATTCTTTTTCTAATTCCTGGAACTCAGAAATTTTCCGTGTCATCCTGTCCGTGCAGATAATGAGCAAACCCGTGGCAAGCGGGTCAAGCGTTCCGGCATGCCCCACTTTGAAACGAACACTTTGTTCCTCTTCTCCTTTGAATGAAGTCCGGGGCGGGGCGAGAATATTCCGGACTTTCTTTACCACATCAAACGAAGTCCAGCCCAGCGGCTTGTTGATGAGGATGACGGTGCCTCCCCGTGCGAGAAAATTATTTTTTGTTTCTATCATGGAACAAAAGTTAATCCCATTTTGTAACTCAGTAAAAGAAACAGCACACCAAGAATAATCCTGTAATACCCGAAATGTTTGAACCCGAATTTTTGCACGAAGACAATAAATGCTTTCACCGCAACGATGGCAAACAGAAAAGCCACCCCCGCGCCAACGAGTAAAAGAAAAGCGTCATCGCTGTGAATGTTTTCTCCCGACTCAAGCAAGTCCAATCCTGAAGCGGCAAACATTGTCGGGATGGCAAGCAGGAAAGAAAATTCAGTAGCGAGCTTTCGGTCGAAGCCGGAGAATATTCCCCCGAAAATTGTTGCTGCCGCCCGCGACACCCCGGGAATCATGGACAGGCATTGGAAGAATCCGATTTTAATTGCATCGGGATATGAAACGTCTTCGACTTTTTCATACTTCGATTTTTTCTGACCTGTCCATTTATCGAGCACAATCAGAATCACCCCGCCAATAATCAGCGCAGCACTTACCGAAACGGGGTTGAACAAATATGTTTTGATTGTCTTGTAAGCAAGAAAACCGATAGCCCCTGTGGGAAGAAATGCAACAAGAAGTTTCAGGTAAATAGTTGGGCTGACGAAAAATCTTTTCAGGTACAACGCAAGCACGGCAAGAATAGCCCCGAGCTGAATTACGATTTCAAATGTCTTCAGGAATTCCGTGTTTTCCAATTTCATCAGTGACGAAGCGAGAATCATGTGCCCCGTGGAAGAGACGGGAAGGAATTCAGTGAGTCCTTCGATGATGGCGAGAATTATAACTTCAATCAGGGACATAGATAATCAGGAAAATTAGAAAATTGGAAAATTGAGTTTGAGCGTTCGTGGATTCCTGCAAACCTGATTTTCTCAGTTCACCTAATTATCGAATTACTCTTTTGTCTTACGAAGGATAGCAGCAATCTCAATAACGAACCCGAGGAAGATGAGAACCGGAGCAAGTGTCAATCTCCGGAAGCTGAAAATATCGGGATTGAAAACATTCGGGTCGGTGGAACCGCCTCCCACCATAAGCAGGTTGCCGATGAAGATTACAACGATGCCGGCAATCATCAGCATATAATTTTCCCTGCCGAAAGCAAAGTCAATCGCGGGTTTGTTGTCTTTTTTTTGTGTCGCCATAATTTTTCAAAGATAGATAACTTCCGTCTTCATGCGCAAAAACCTGCGCACGGAAAAAAATGTGGAGAGAAAGGAGAATAATATTCCGGTGAGAATCATAACGCTGAATATGGAGTACAGCGCTTTCATGTCAAATGCCTCCGCAAGTCCCGGAATTTTTTCACTGCTGAAATAAATCAATCCGCCAAGCATCAGGCAGGCGATGATGCCGGCATACGCGCCTTGCCGGAATCCCTGAACGAGATATGGCTTCATGATAAATGATTTTGTTGCTCCGACTAACTGCATGCTCTTGATGAGAAACCGGTCGGAATAAATCATGAGGCGGATGGTGCTGTTGATGAGCGCGATGGAAATCACGAGCAGCAGGATGCCGAGAATTAAAATCAGCAAACTCACCGAGCGGATGTTTTTGTTCACCGATTCGAGCAGCGGCTTCTGGTAAACCACTTCTTTCACAACTTTATTTTCCAAAATCAGTTGCTCAAACTTCTGCAAGCTGTCGGCATTGGCATATTCCGATTTCAGCTTCACATCAATGGATGCGCTCAGCGGATTGTAGCCGATGAAATCAATGAAGTCCTCGCCAAGGTCTTTCTGCAATCGCTTCGCTGCTTCATCCGCAGTAACATATTCGGTACTTTTCACATAAGGTGAATAGCTGAGCAGGCGTTGGATTATTTCCAGTTCCGGCTGCTGCACATTATCTTTCAGAAAAACAGTGAGCTGAATATTTTCCCTCACGTAATCCGACATTTTTTTCCCCTGCAAAATAAAAATACCGAGCAACCCAAGCAGAAAAAGTACCAGCGAAATACTGATGACGGATGAAATGTGTGAAGTCCGGAAACGGAGGCGTGAAGATTTTTTTTCTTTTGACATCGTTAAGATTCAGCGGAGCGAAAATAAGAAATGGAATTGCAGGAAGCAGGTCAGGTTCTGAGCGTCAGTTAATCGTATGGCACATCAAAGCGAGTGAGTTTCTGAAATGCCAAAACTCTGCTCTGAATTTCCTTTTCAGTAAGTGAAATAATTCTCTCCGTCCCGAATTTCTCCACACAAAAAGAAGCCATAGCTGAACCATTAATAATTGCACGCTTCATGTTTTCGAACGAGGTATCTCCCGACCGGGCGATGTATCCTATAAATCCTCCGGCAAACGTGTCTCCGGCTCCGGTCGGGTCAAACACATCTTCGAGCGGGAGAGCAGGGGCAAAAAATATTTCATCCTGGCTGAAGAGCAACGCTCCGTGTTCGCCTTTTTTAATAAT
>DATDOJ010000302.1:0-11235 GCA_035293345.1 Bacteroidia bacterium | reverse complement strand
CGGTGAAATTCACTTTCATGAATCCTTACCGCATTGTTATCACAGGAAGAATTTCGCAATACATTTCTGCGTTTGGCGAGCATGTGATTGTCGAGGAAGTGGAGAAGGCGCTGCTCAAAACGGTTTCAGAATTTCACGCAGAGGTTATTGAGTTTACTGTTGCTCCGCAGGTGAATCCTCCGGCAGGCGAACTTCCATATCATGAATGGTTCATTGAGTTTTCCAGCGTTCCTGATGACATGGAAAAATTCCGCACTGCACTTGACGAATCGCTTCAGCAAAGAAATATTTACTACCGCGATTTGGTTGCAGGGAAAATAATTCAGCCGCTGAAAATCCGGTTGCTTGAAAGAGATTCATTCATCCGCTACATGAAATCCATCGGCAAACTGGGCGGGCAAAACAAGGTGCCGCGACTTTCCAACGACAGGAAGATTGCTATTGAGTTAACTCCATATTTTCTGAAGTGATTTCTGCCTGAAAAATCCGTTTGTGTACTTTCGTGACGGATAATCAATCGCCATTGAAAAAACACATCGCTATACTCGGTTCCACCGGAAGCATCGGAAAGCAGGCGCTTGAAGTTATTGAAAGCCAGCCGCAGCATTTTGGGGTGGAGGTGCTCACTTCAAATAACAATTCGGGGTTGTTGATTGAACAGGCAAAAAAATTTAATCCCAACGCTGTTGTCATTGCGGATGAAAAAAAACATCACGAAGTAAAAAATGCACTTGAGCCGCTCGGCATAAAAGTTTTTGCCGGTGCGGATTCTCTTTCCCAAATTGTTTCTCTCGAAAGTATAGACATTGTACTAACTGCACTTGTCGGGTTTGCCGGATTAACGCCAACGCTTGAAGCCATCAAAGCAGGAAAAGATGTTGCACTTGCGAATAAGGAGACACTCGTTGTTGCAGGAGAACTCGTTACGAAACTTGCAAAAGAAAAACGGGTATTGATTCTTCCTGTTGATTCGGAGCACTCGGCAATCTTTCAGTGCCTGGTTGGTGAAACAGGAAACCGGATTGAAAAAATTTATCTTACTGCATCGGGCGGACCGTTCAGAGGCAAAGACAAAAATTTTCTTCGCACCGTTACTAAAGAGCAGGCGCTCAAACATCCCAACTGGAACATGGGCGACAAAATCACAATTGACTCCGCCACACTGATGAATAAAGGTTTGGAAATGATTGAAGCGAAGTGGCTTTTCGGTTTAACGGAATCAGAGATTGATGTCATCATTCATCCGCAATCTATCGTTCACTCCATCGTTCAGTTTGAAGACGGCTCCATGAAAGCACAGATGGGTTTGCCCGATATGAAACTGCCGATTCAGTATGCGCTGGGTTTTCCGAAGAGAATTAAATCTGACTTCAGCCGTTTCGATTTTGCTTCTTATTCTTCACTCACATTTGAAAAACCTGATGCCGAAACTTTCAGTAACCTTGCACTCGCGCAGGAAGCATTGAACAAGGGGGGGAATCTTCCCTGCATTCTCAATGCGGCAAACGAAGTAGCGGTGGAAGCGTTTCTGAAAAATCAAATCGGATTTTTAGAAATGAGTGAGATGATTGAAGAGTGCATGAGAAAAATTTCGTTCATCGCACATCCATCCGTTGACGATTACTTCGCCACCGATGCAGAAACACGAAGGCGTGCAACTGAATTGCTTCCGGCTTAGGTGAAACAAAAGTTCAAAATTTGAAGTTTGAAGTTTAAAGAGAAGCCGCAGATTCGCAGATTAAAATCTAATCAGGAAAAAATAATCTGCGAATCTGCGGTAAATAATTTTCAATAATAAATAATAAATATAAATGAACGGTTTGGTAATGGCTGCCCAGTTAATCCTGGGACTTTCTATTTTGGTAATCCTCCATGAGTTCGGGCACTACATTGCCGCGCGTGCTTTCGGAATACGCGTGGAAAAATTTTATCTCTTTTTTGATGCGTGGGGTATAAAACTTTTCAGCTTTAAAAAAGGCGATACGGAATACGGTGTTGGCTGGCTGCCCCTTGGCGGATACGTGAAAATCTCCGGTATGATTGACGAGAGCATGGATAAAGAGGCGATGAAGCAGCCGCCACAGCCGTGGGAGTTTCGCAGCAAGCCAGCATGGCAGCGGTTGATTGTGATGGTTGGAGGAGTAACCATGAATGTAATTCTCGGTATTGCAATTTATGCGTTCACGCTTTTGCATTACGAAAAAAAATATTTACCAAACACAGCAGTTACAGACGGAATAACCGCCTACGAACTCGGAGAAAAAATCGGGCTGCAATCAGGAGATAAAATCGCAGCCATCAACGGAGAAAAATTTGAACGCTTTAACGAGCTGCTTTCTTCGAGAGTGATTTTCGGATGCACGCTCACCGTGGAGAGAAACGGAAATGCTGTTGAGGTGATTGTCCCTGATACTTTTTACAGGTCGGTTACTAAAACCGGGAAAGGATATTTCCTCGGAACATTTCGTGATGTGTTTGAAGTGACCGATGTTGTTAGGGAATCACCTGCTGAAAAAGCAGGGATGAAAAAAGATGATAAGTTGCTTGCCGTGAATGGAGAAAAAATTTCTTCGAAAGGCGGGCTGAAAGAAAAAATTACTTCAAACAAAGGACAACCAATTCAGTTGCTGCTGAAACGTGGAAAGGATACACTTACAGTTTCACCGCTCGTCAATGAAGAGGGAAAAATAGGAATAGCATACTGGCCTGTGTTTGGCGATTATGAATATATCCCGTACACATTTTCGTCTGCTGTAACATTCGGAGCCGCAGATGCTGTAGAAGCCATTGTCGCCAATGCCAAAGGGCTGAAGAAAATTTTTACAGGTGAAGAAAAAGCGAGCGAGTCATTGCAGGGACCCATCGGTATGGCAAACATTTACGGCAGCGTGTGGGACTGGAAACGCTTTTGGGTTATTACAGGATTGCTTTCCATGGTACTTGCGCTGATGAATATTTTACCGATACCAGCTCTCGATGGCGGGCATGTGGTTTTTCTCGTCATCGAATCCGTAACGGGGAAAAAATTCAGTGACAAAGTCATGGAGCGCGCCCAGATAGCCGGAATGCTCATTCTGCTTTCCATTATGGCTTTCGCCATCGGCAATGATGTTTGGAAACATTTTATAAGGTGAGCATGTAAAAGGGAGTCCACAGATTTTTCTGATGAACTCGGTTTTAACTTTTGACACTTTCAGGAAGATTTTTGCAGTATGTATTCCCGTGCTGCTCTTTTTTTCTTTTACAGGCAAGAAATCAGACGCGCCTTCAAAAACTATTATTCTCATTCCTTATCAGCGCACGATGCATTTATCTGATGCCGATGCTGAGATAGCGGAGCATTCGAAAATTGGCGTAAGGCAGGTTCGGATACAAATGAGAAATTCAATAACAGAAAAAATTTCGTTTGCACTGCGTGATAATTACGGGGTGCGCCTGCTCATGGAAATAGGAACTGCACAGGAGAAAAATGATTTGCAGAATTTCTATGACTCTGAAAATTTTTTGCTGAGCAAAAGAGAATCAGTGAACCCTTTACTTACGGCTGATACCTCCCAATCCGGTCAGTACTTCGGTTTCTTCAAAGAAAACAACAAGACGGATTATGCTTCATCCTACATGAACGTGACGCTGAGCAAGCCCATTCTGTTTCAGACCATCGCCAATGATTATGAAGCGGATTATTTTTTGGTGCTGACACAACTTGAAATAAAAACTCATTATGATGAGTGTATTGACATTGCCAGCCGCATTTTCCGCAGGGAGTTTCGGTTGCACTATGCAATTTTTGATGCGGGAGGAAACCAACTTGGCGGAAACTATGCAAGCGCTGACATCGGCTCAGGTGTAAAAAATATCCGGCAGGTTTCTGAAAGCGTTTTTTCTGACCTTGTCAGAAAAGTCAGCGACAACGTCAGCGTGCTGATTCAATAAAATTTCAGCGCTAAGTTTAAATGTATCTTTCCTGAAGAGGGAGTTGGTCGCTGTATATTCCTAACTTTGATTGGAATATTTCCCTGCGAAACATCCTTGAAAATATTTCGCATGACCTTTAATTATCTGCCATGAAGAAACATCTTCTCATTTTGCATTTTGCATTTTGCATTTTGCTCCCGATGCATCGGGATGCCTTTTCACAACCCGCATCTTTCGCTCCTCGCGGAGTCGGAGGAGGCGGGGCGCTTTTCTTTCCGAGAATAAATCCCGCCAACGACAGCGAGTTCTACATCGCCTGCGACATGAGCGAAATGTTTCACAGCACAGATTACGGTGATTCATATTCGCAGATTCATTTCACCAAGCTTCCCGCGATGAATGTTTCCACTTACGAGTTTACTAATAACGCGAGCATCGCTTACAGCAATTACAACGATGGCAATGCCGGCTATCCCGTGAAAACAACTGATGGAGGGAATACATGGACGCAGCTTCCCGGTTTCAATTCTTCGCTTGGCGGAGTATATTCCATGAAAGCAAACTACAGCAACCCCAACCAATTGCTGATGGATTATTATGGCGACATTGTTTTTTCCAATGACGGAGGAAACAATTTCACTCTCGTTCGACACGCTGCGAATATGGGAGCAGGTCTCATCATGGGCGGGGCATTTTTTGACGGAAATAATATTTACATCGGCACTAACGAAGGATTAATTTACTCGACCGATGGCGGTGCAAACTTTTTAATGATGATATCATCGGGAATTCCTGCGGGGCAGGCGCTCTGGAGTTTCGCTGCGGCAAAAGCCGGAATCAACACGCGCTTTGTTTGTATCACCACAGCAACAGCGGATGTTTACAACGGGCTGATGCCTTACGATTATTACAATTTCCCCACCGGTGTTTACACGATGGACAATGCAAACAGCACTTGGGTTCCCCAATCAACCGGAATAAATTTCAGCAATGATTTTGTGATGTATGCTGCCATGGCGGAGAATGACATCAACATAATTTACCTCGGTGGAAGTGATAATGCGCTCAATGCTCCGCTCGTTTATAAATCATCCAACGGAGGAACGTCCTGGTCAAAAGTTTTTCTATCAGCAAACAATCAGAACATTTACACGGGATGGTCAGGATACCAGGGAGATAAAAACTGGAGCTGGGGAGAAACATGTTTCGGAATTACGGTTGCCCCGAACAATGCAAACAAAGTGATGTTCGGTGATTTCGGATTTATGCATCTCACATCTGACGGAGGCGCAACGTGGAAGCAGGCATACGTGAACAACGCAGACCAGCACCCGATGAATGCTCCTACTCCGCAGCACATGACGTATAACAGCATCGGGTTGGAAAACACAACCTGCTGGCAGGTGCATTGGCAGGATGCCAACAATATGCTTGCGGCATATAGTGACATTGGATTAGTCCGCAGCACGGATGCAGGAGTAACATGGAGTTTTAATTACACGGGAATGTCTGTAAACTCAACGTACCGTCTTGCGAAACATCCCAACGGAACATTGTTTGCGACTACGTCAGCTATTCACGACATGTATCAAAGCACCCGCCTTGCAGATGCACAATTGGATGCCAACGACTCACAGGGAAAAATCAGTTACTCCACCGACAACGGAGCAACCTGGCAGCAGGTTCATTATTTCGGTCACCCTGTTTTCTGGATTGCGCTCGACCCGAACAATGCGAACCGCGCTTACGCAAGTGTGATTCACTACAGTGGCGGAACAGGTGCCGGTGGAATTTACCGCTGCGATAATCTTTTGAGTTTAGGTTCTTCAACATGGACATTGCTGCCTAATCCTCCGCGAACGGAAAAACATCCGGCATCCATCGTGGTGCTGAATGACGGAAAAATGGTTTGCACCTATTCGGGCAGGAGAAACAGCAGCGGAACGTTCACCGCCAGCAGCGGAACTTTTATTTATGACCCTGTCGGCAATTCATGGACGGACGTTTCTCACGCGGGAATGTATTACTGGACAAAAGATATTGTCGTTGACCCGTATGATGCAGCGCAGAACACCTGGTACGTAGGTGTGTTCAGCGGATGGGGCGGTGCGCCAAATGGTTTAGGCGGGTTGTACAAAACCACTAACCGCGGAACATCGTGGGCAAAACTCACCGGCTCGCAATTCGACAGGGTTACTTCAATAACGTTTCACCCGGCTAACGCAAGCGAAATATATCTTACTACCGAAACACAGGGACTGTGGCGAAGCACGAATATAAATTCAGGCACACCAACGTTCACGCTCGTAAACAGCTACGACTTCCGCCAGCCCGAGCGGGGGTTCTTTAATCCGTACATGCTGTCGGAGATGTGGGTGAGCAGTTTCGGAAACGGAATGAAGGCGGGAGATATTTTAACGGAGGTTGAAGAGTTACAGAGTGAGGATTTTTCTGTTGAGGTTTTTCCGAATCCGGCTTCAAAAGAATTTACGATTTCCGATTTCCGATTTCCGATTGAAAGCGTGGAAATATTCAATGTGCGTGGGAAAATAATTTTCAGCAAGCGTCACCGAACTCCGAACTCCCAACTCCAAACTGTTATTGATGTTTCTGAAATTAAAAACGGAATTTATTTTCTGAAGATTGATGCCGGAGAAAAATCATTGATGAAGAAATTGGTGGTGATGGAATAAGAAATGACCATCCTGCTTTTTGTATGCCGCAGCGTTCCAATTCCCCGTGCCGGTTTCCGATATTATTCTGAACACATGTGAAATCCGGATGCCGGCAGTGCAAACCGGCCAGCCCGCCAGACAAATTGGTATGTGCACCGGACATTTTGGTTTGTGTACAAGCCAAGTCAGAATGTGCACCGGGCGAGTTAGTTTGTGCACAAACCAACTTAGAATGTGTACAAACCAACTTAGAATGTGCACAAACTAAGTTAGAAAGTACACAAACCAGGTTAGAATGTGCACAAACCGAGTTAGAATGTGCACCATCCAACTTAAGAAGTGCACAAACCATGTTGACAGGTACACAAACCAAGCTTAATTTGAGACAAAATAGCTTAAAATATGATAAAAACGGGCTTTGGGTTTAAAGCATCAGGATTATTATAGGGCAATAAAAAAATGGCAGGCGCTTTTCCTGCCATTTTCATGGTTTTGAGTATTGCCGACTGCTTTTATTTACTGAACACTCCCGATACGCTTCTCTATCGGGATTATTTGCAAAGAAACTGCCGTTACTTTGCAAACAACATCTTTTTCACATCAATAACTTCGCCATTGACAAGCAGCTTGTAGGTGAGTATTCCGTTAGCAAGATTTTTAGTGCTGACGCTGATGGTTCCGTAGCCGGACTTTTCGATGGATGTTTGCTGAAGGACTCTGCCAAGCTGGTCATAAAAAATGATTTGGCATGAACCGCTGCCGCAGAAACGGGTTTCGGGAATGTAATAGTCAATCCGGGTTTCTTCGCTGAACGGGTTGGGGATGTTTTGACCGATATAGGGTTCGTTCATTCCGGAGAGAACTATGGAGTGATTCTGATTCTGTGTGTTTCCGGTTCGACCGCTGTTGTTATCGCCATCATTTGGATTTTCTTGCAGTAGACCGCTGCCGCAGCAGTTTTCTACCTGTGCGCTAAGCGCATTCATCTGATTTTGCAATGCCTGATTCGTTGAGTCCAGTTGTTTCATTGCGCCAATGAGATAAGGAATGAATCCAGAATAGTTGATGGCTTTGAAATTGATGGGAGCAAAAATTTGATTACCCAAAGAATCATAACGGGCGGGATGAACACAATCTTTTGTTAATTGAGGCGCGACAGCAAAAACATCCTGAGCAAGTAATCCGGCTTGAGTTCCATTTGGTAAAATCATAGATTGATTTGCCTGGTGATTGAATGAATAGGATTTTGGCTGCAACAGGGAAATTAGGCCCATAGGGTTTGTTAAGCTCTGAATGTTTGTTTTCAGCGCTGCATCCGAAAGCACGTACATATTCGCTGTGCATAAAACATCTCCGTCAAAGTAACCTGCAAAGTCAGGAGCAGTAGGAGGATAACCTGGGCAAATTGCCGGATTAAGACACATCGGATTACCTAACAAGTCAGCATAGAGAGCAATATTGACCGAGCCGGCAGGAGGAACGCCTCCTGTAATTGCTCCTGCATAAACTCCAAAATTGGTTGCGCCTGCAGCAGGAATTGCCTGAGAGAATACTCCATAATTTTGAACAGCACCTCCTTTGGCAGAAGCATCAACGCCAATTGCAGATATTGTAGAGATTGCTGTTGCTTTCACACCTGTGCAATTAATCAAAGCATTTGCTTCAGCTCTTACACCGATATTATTATAATAACCATTGAAAGCATAAAAATCACCGCCAATATTTGTAGAAAGGTCGGAGCCGCCTAAATGGGCTACATCTGATTTAGCCCAGATACCCACCATGTCATCGGTTGCAAGCAAACCAGTTCTGCTATAACTTCCGGTTTGGTAAAATCTGCCAGCATATTGGTTATTAAAAAAATATGAACCGAAGGTGCCGGTTTCGTTCTTCACATCAAGCTTTGCAAGCAAAGGGACGGTTGTTGTAGGATAACCGATTCCGATGTCAACACGATTGGGTGGATTTCCGGTTATCATAGTTGACTGCCCTGTAAAATAAATGTCGAATTCTCCGATAGTTGGGTCAGCCATTGGAATCTCAGTATTCTGAATCAAAGGATTTGTGCCCCACTGTATTTTGCCGTTGGCGGGGTTAATCCATGCAGCATTTTCTGCTCCTGCAAAACCAGCATCTGATGTTAATCCGACTTCTCCGTTTGCATCTACAGTAAGGACTTTGCCATGAGGTAAAATGTCATTAGGAGAAGGCGGGCCAGGCAGTAACTGTGTGAAACGCAGTCCGGCAATTAATCTGGTGCCGGTGGTAGCTGCTAATCCGCTGTTAATTTCAAGTGTTGTGTTCGGTGCGGCTGTGCCGATGCCGATAAAGCCGGCAGTAGCTGGAGGTATAGGACCAAGAATTGTCATTCTTTTATTTGCTGGAATAAAACCTCCTGTATAAAAATCAATATCATTGCCTGCAGCGGCTCCATCATGACGGATGGTAAGAGCAATGCCAGTAGCTGCGTTCCAGCCAAGATAATCGGTTAATGGGTTAAGTCCAAGATGTCCTACAAACGTAGTTTGTGCATTTCCGCGTTGAGATAACAATAAAAATATTCCTGTTATCAAAATTACTTTTTTGAATAATGATTTTGTTTTCATAATTGTTTTGATTAAGAGTTAAAATTTTTTAATAATGATTTTGTAATTTGTAATTTGTTTCTTTGATTGCAATGAAATAAAATAAATTCCTCCTGGCAGAGTTGAAGTATTAATAACAATCTTGCCAGTAAAATTTTGAGTAAAAACTTTCTGTCCAGTTATAGTGCTTATTGTAAGTAAGCTTTCATCTTTTTCTTTCAATTCAACAGATAATATAGCTGAACATGGATTGGGAAAAATATTAATGTTTCTTTCAACTAAGAATTCGCCTGTTGGTACTTCAGTTGGAATTCCAGTAGCGCAGTAAAGTGAATCTGTTGAAACACAAATGGCATCAATAAAAAAATATGACTTAACGCCATTAGGTGTACTAACAGTATCCGTTTGCGCATCGTCAAAAAAATTACCTAACATAATATACTGATAACTTGAATCTGCTATGAATGAACCTCTAATGGTTGTCCAATTCATCGTATCGCTTATTATTGAATCAGTGTACACATGAGCATAGTTATTAATAGGAACAGGATTAGTTGTGGAAAACGAGGTTGTAGAAAATTTAACTCCGATTTTATTGCAGGGTATAAATTGAGGGAAAGAAGAAGTATACTCTGCCAATGATACCTTTATTGAAACAAAATATTGTTGCCCGATAACTAAATTTTGTGAAAGCTGCCTTCCTATAATTTCTCTGACAAATCCATTTACATCATATCCTATAAATCCAGTATAAGCTTCACCTGAAGAAGCTAACTGATATCCCACGACATTTTCAGGTACTGATAAAAAACCTCCATTACAGACGTTATAATAATCGGGTGATATGCTATATGAAGACCATCCGGTTGCGTTATATATTTGGTCTAATGTTGTCGGGCAAGCAACCGTATCCTCAAAACTTGGATTGGGCACAAGGTTTTGCGCTTGCGCAGCAAGAAAGAAAAAAAGAAACAAAGAAAAAAAGAGTAAGTATTTTTTCATACTCTTAAGATTTTAGAACGGTAAAGATAGAATGTTTTGTGAAACAAAAAACTTTATCAGGGACTGTTAAAAAAACTTTTCCGAATTAATGCAACGTATCCGTTGCCCTTACCTGAGGATAGATGGCTGACATTCGCGGAGGTTAATGTTTCCGGGAATGAAGCCACTGACGAAAAAAAAATTTCTTACGACACTTCACCAGTATTTGCGGTTCATTCTTTTTGAAACAAGGGGATTACAGCCAAAGGATATCGGAGATAATTGCACCAAGGAAAGACAGAGCATGGAGCGGTTTTTAAATGATGACGATTACAATCCTTCGGTTTTTTATCTGTATGAAGTGTGCGAAGGCAATGATGTGGATTTAATTGAACTCATAAAGTATGTTTTATCGAAAAGGGAAAAATGAACGGGCACGACAACTATGCAAAATTTTTTTTCAGAAGGAGAATTCTTCCGAACCTGATTTTAGGAACAATCATTATTGCCATCATGATGCTTATCAAAATAATTTCTAACTCTTAAAACCCAGAAACAACCATGTCAGGAGAAAAAGCAATCATCACCAAAGAACCCGCCAAGTTCAACACGTACATTATTAACACCAACACGCGGCAGTTGGCAGTAAACCCCGTTACCACAAATCCGTTCTGGACAGATTACGGATGGTCGCTTGCCCAGTCAGGTTCCTACAAAACCGACTGGCGCGACAAATGGGTGAACGACATTTATCCCAAATACACCGACCCGCTCACCAGCACAAGCAACCAGAAACTATTAACCCACCAGTTCATAGATAATTTTGATACATGGGTGCACGACCAGAAGCTGCTCGATAAAATAAAAGCGAGCGATGTGTTTTCTCAAACGGAAGCAACCATCTGGAATATGGATTTTGTACGCGACACTCCAACGCCTCTTTCCGCGCCCATCGCAGCAGAAGCACATCCGATTATTGCTGCCGGAACCGGCACAGGTAAATTCGACATCCGTGTGCGCACTGAGGCGGATTCGAGCCGCGCAAGCATTGCCACCGAAGCCGGAGCCGACAGTGTGCA